>DASXGF010000245.1:0-1944 GCA_036489275.1 Myxococcaceae bacterium
ATGCGAGCTCACCTTCTGGGACTCGGGGCCCCCGCTGACACCCGAGGGGGAAGCACACGCCTTCGACCGGCGCTGGCAGGCGCTGCGCGGGCACGAGCTCGGGTCCGCGTTCCGGATGGCGCTCGGAGGAGCGCTGGTGCAAGCCCATGGCGGCCGGGCCCAGGTGGGAAGCCTGAGCGGCCGGACGCTGTTCCAGTTCTTGCTCCCCGGCGCACGGTGAGCGCAGGGCTGCCGCGCGGGTCCGGGGCGTGCCTCTCCCGGGGCGCTGACCGTTCGCGTCAGGTCGAACGCTTGCGTGACGGGGGGGGATGGTGTCTACCGTGTGCAGTTCCATCACAAGGTTGGTCTAATGTTCGGTCTCAAGATGGGTGAGCTGCTCATCATCTTCCTGGTCATTCTGGTCCTCTTCGGAGGCACCAAGCTGCCCCAGCTCGGCTCGTCGCTCGGCCAGGCCATCCGGAACTTCAAGAAGGGGTTCGGCGGAGACGCAGACGCTCAGGGTGGCGACGCGCAGCGGCAGGACTCGCTCGGCACCGGCGGAAACGACACCGGAAAGTCCGGAACCCGCACCCCCGCCTCCGCGAGCAAGGACGCCTGACCCGGGCGCTCTCTCGCCGCTGAGGGCTTTCGTGGCCTCCGCGCCAGGCAGCGGGCTCGCCGGCTTCCGCTCGACGATCGTCTGAGCAGATCCGCGAGTCCCGGTCGTCTCGCACCTCGGTGACGGGCGGAGACCGTCGAGCCTCCCCCCGGCCAGTCCCGACACGGTTCGCTCGAGAGGATCCGCGCGCCAGCCCGGGATCAGTCGGTGACCCCCCGTCGTACGGCACCTCGAGGACCGGTGCTCTCCCCCGCCAGTCCGACTGCCTCGGTCGTGCCTAGCCGCCGCCCGCCGGCTCGTCAGCGATCCCCTCGCCGCCGCGGGTCACATCCGAGGAGGACGAGAGCGCCGCGTGCTCGGCGCGCCAGTCCGACGCGCGTTCCCGTCGCAGGTCCGCCGAGAGCCGCCGACCGCCGGCTCAGTCGGCGATCTTCTCCCCGTCGTACAGCTTGTCGAGGATGGCCTGGTACCTCTGGGTGCAGGCCTTCCGCTTCACCTTCAGCGTCGGCGTGAGGTCCCCCGACTCCTGGGTGAAGTCGTGGTCCATCACGTGGAACCGCTTGAGCTGGTTGTACGGCGGCTCGTGCGCGTTCAGGTTTTCGAGCACCTTCTGCACCGCCGCGACGATCTCCGGCCGCGCCGCCACGTCCGCGTACGCCGCCGGAGGAGTCACCCCCGCGTCCTGAAGCAGCTTTCGCGCCGTCTCCTCGTTCACGGTGATCAGCACCGAGAGGTACTTCCGCTTGTCGCCGTAGACCATCGCCTGGCTCACCAGCGGATACGTCTTGAGGTTGTTTTCCAGATTTTGCGGCGCAACGTTCTTGCCGCCGGCCGTGACGATGATGTCCTTCTTCCGGTCGGTGATCCGCACGAAGCCCGACGGATCGATCTCCCCGATGTCCCCGGAGTGCAGCCACCCGTCCGCCTCGACCATCTCTCGCGTCGCCTCGGGCGCGTTGTAGTAGCCCTTCATCACGTTCGGGCCGCGAATCAGGATCTCCCCGTCCGAGGCAATCTTCACCTCGCACCCGGGCATCGGCGGCCCCACCGTGCCGATGCGCGCCCGCCCAGGCGGATTCACAGTCGCCCCACCGGTGGTCTCGGTGAGCCCGTATCCCTCGAGCACCTCGAACCCGAGCATGTCGAAGAAGAACGCGATCTTCCGGGAAAGTGGCGCGCCGCCGGAGACGAAGAGCCGCATCTTCCCGCCGAGCTTCTGATCCAGCGTGGCCTTCACCTTGCTGAACACCAGCTTCTTGGCCAGAGAGAGCGACAGTGAGTCGTGGCTCCGACCCTGGAGCCGCGCCTCCACCGACTCCTCGAACAGGCGCATGGCCCAGCGGAAC
>DASXGF010000364.1:0-1514 GCA_036489275.1 Myxococcaceae bacterium
GAGGGCCAGGACAGGGGGCGCTTGCTCGAGCGGCAGGAGGTCCTTCTTGGCGACGCCGATGCCGTGCTCGCCGGTGATGGTGCCGCCCAGCTCGATGGCGACCATCGCCATCTGGCGGAGGGCCTCGTCCACCTTCGGCCGCTCGTCCTCCGACTCGAAAAGGATGTTCGCGTGGAGGTTGCCGTCCCCCGCGTGCCCGTAGGTGGCCACGGTCAGCCCGTGCGCCTGCCCGATGGCCTTGCACCGGTCGATCATCTCCGGGATGTGCGAGCGGGGGACCACCAGGTCCTCGGACAGCTTGTGCTTCGCAAGACTCCGCAGCGCGATGCTCACCGTCCGCCGCGCCGCCCACAGCTTCTCCCGCTGTCCCTCGTCCTGGGCGAGCCAGGTCTCCTTCGCCCCGTGCTGCTCGGCGATCTCCCCGAGCCGGGCGAGCTCCCCGAACACCGCCTCGGGCACGTTCCCGTCCACCTCGGCCAGCACGCACGACCCGGTCCCGGGCGGGAAGTTGAAGCCCTTTCCGTCCACCGCCTTCACCGCGAGGTCGTCCATCAGCTCGAGCGTCCGCGGGAGCACCCCCGCGGCCAGGATCGCGCTCACCGCCCGCGCCGCTGCACGCACGTCGGCGAAGACCAGGAGCGCGGTCTGCACCTCGCGAGGCAGGGGCAACAGCTGCAGGGTGATCTCCGTGGCAATGCCGAGCGTCCCCTCGCTCCCCACCAGCAGGCCCACCAGATCGTATCCGGCCACGCCCTTGATGGTCCGGCGGCCGACGCGCAGCACCTCGCCGTCCGGCATCACCCACTCCATCCCCAGCACGTACTCGCGGGTCACACCGTACTTGAGGGCGCGCGGTCCGCCGGCGTTCTCGGCGATGTTGCCGCCGAGCGTGCACCACCCCCACGAGTTCGGGTCCGGCGGGTAGAAGAGCCCCTTCGCCTCCACAGCCTTCATCAGATCGCCCGTCACCACGCCAGGTTCCACCACCGCCACCAGGTCCTCGGTGGAGATCTCCTTGATGGTGTTCATCCGCTCGACGCTGAGGACGATGCCTCCGTTCACCGGCATCGACCCGCCGCTCTTGCCGCTCCGCGCGCCGCAGGGAGTGACCGGCACCCGGTGCTCCCGGGCAATCTTCAGCACCCGCGAGACCTCGGCCGTCGTCCGCGGCAGCACCACGAGATCTGCCGGCGTCGTCCCGAGGTCCGACTCGTCCCGCCCGTAGTCCGCGAGCGCGTCCGGGTCGCTCTTCAGCGCGCCCGAGCCGAGCGCCTCCGCCAGGGCGGCACGACAGGACTCCAGCTGCACTCGGGAAGGACGGTTCATCCGAACATCTCCACCAGGCTCCCGCTCATCGCCAGCGGGGCATCCGTACAGAGGAAGGTCACCACCCGCGCCACCTCGGCGGGCGTCATGTCGGGCTTCCAGCCGGAGCCCTGCAGCATCTCGGTGTCGGTGCTGCCGGGAAGCACCGCCGCGACCAGAACGTTGCGGTCCTTCACCTCTGCGGCGAG
>DASXGF010000383.1:0-3595 GCA_036489275.1 Myxococcaceae bacterium
CGTCCAGCGCGTCGACCGGACCCTGGTCCCGTTCGCGAGCTCCCCGTGCCGCGGTCTGCCGCTCTGGAGAATCGGGGCGGCTGCGCCGAGGTCGCACGTCGCGGATCGCAGCTCACCGAGCATGAGCTCCTGAAGACCGGCAGGCCCGTGCGACGACCACGCGTTCGTCGCGAGGGTGCGAACGTGGCGGACGCGGATTCCCGCGCATGCGCGGACGCTCGCGCCCTTCGTGTGCGGGCGCTCGCGCGCTCACCCCGTCGTGACACTTTTTTCGTGAATGAAGAGGAGCGCCCGCCGGGCGGACTGCTCCCCGGCCTGACCACCGGACGCGTCCGTCGCCCATGTCGATACCTACACCGACGCACCACGTCAGGGAGGTTATGGGGGGCGGCCAATGCAACGACGGCCATTCGTCCTCCTGACCGCCCCGACCATGCTTCTGCTCCTCTTCACCGCCTGCAACGCGGGACCCGAAGGCGCCGACGCGTTCCCCGCCCCCGGCGGGGGCTTCGAGCCCGCCGGCGGCTCTCCGGCGACGGTCGCTCCCGACGCGGGACTCGCTCCCGACGCGGGACCCGCTGCCGACGCCGGCACGACGGCCCAGGCTCCCTCTCCGCCCGCGCAGGCGCCGGCCGGCAACGGCATCTTCCCGCCGGACAGCTGGTGGAACACGCGCATCGACGACGCGCCTGTGGATCCACGCTCCGACGCGTACATCGCCTCGATGGGCGCCGACGACCCGCTGGTGGCGAGCTGGGACGCGGACGGCAACGGGCTGCCCTACACGGAGATCGGCGGAGACCAGACGGACGTGGCGATCCACTTCTGGGGGTTCCCCAGGGAAAGCGATCCGGGTCCGTACCCCGTTCCCTGGAGTGCCCCGACGGACCTGGGGAGCGACAGGCACCTGATCGTGGTCGACCGCACGAACGGGTGGCTCTACGAGATGTTCAACGCGTCCCGGAACTCCGACGGGTCGTGGCAGGCGTCAAACGGGGCGAAGTGGAATCTCCGGTCCAACGAGCGCCGCCCCGACGGATGGACCTCGGCCGACGCCGCGGGGCTGCCGATCTTCCCCGGCCTCGTTCGCTACGGCGAGGTGCAGGCCGGCTGGATCGGTCACGCCCTCCGCTTCGCCGTGAACCGGAGCCAGCAGGGCTACGTGTTCCCCGCCAGCCATGCGGCGGGGAGCTGCGCGCTCGGCTCGGACTGCCCGCCGATGGGGCTCCGGGTCCGGTTGAAGAAGTCGGTGGACATCTCCGGGTTCAGCACGCGGATGCAGGTGGTCCTGAAGGCGCTCCAGCTCTATGGGATGTTCGTCGCCGACAACACCGGCGGCGGGACCAGCTGGTGGCTGTCCGGCGCGCCGGATCCGCGCTGGTCCGACCATGAAGATCTCTCGCTCGGACAACTGAAGGGGCGGGACTTCGAGGTGGTCGCCCACGGCGACATCGAGCCGCAGTAGTCGAACGGGCCTCCAGCCGCACCTGCTACGCTCCCGGGCTCCGACGCCACCCGTCGAGGCCCGATGAAGCACTGGTCCACCCTCTTCCCGCTGCTGGCTGCCGCGCTTCTCGGACTGGCAGCCCTGTTTCCGGGGAACGTCCTCCTCCTGATTGTCTCCGGCGTCGCACTGGTGGGCGCAGTGCTCGCCGCGGTCCACCACGCCGAGCTGGTGGCCCTCAAGGTCGGCGAACCGCTGGGGACCCTGGTGCTCGCGCTGGCGGTGACGGTGATCGAGACGTCCCTGATCCTCTCGTTGATGCTGGCCGGCGGGAGCGACAAGGCGGTGCTCGCCCGGGACACCGTCTACGCCGCGGTGATGATCATCTGCAACGGCGTCATCGGGCTGTGCATCCTGGTGGGGGGCATCCGCCACCGAGAGCAGAGCTTCCGCATCGAGGGAGCAAGCCCCGCTTACGCCGCGCTGGTTGCCCTGGCCACCATGGCGCTCGTGCTCCCGAACTTCACCACGAACGCGCCCGGACCGGTCTACTCCCCCATCCAGCTGGACTTCGCCGGGCTGGAGTCGCTCGTGCTCTGGGGTGTCTTCGTCTTCGTGCAGACGGTTCGACACCGCGACTACTTCCTCGGACCGGAAGGCGGAGGCGGTGAAGGGGGGCACCACGCACGGCCCACGGCGCTCGCCGCCTGGAAGAGCCTGGGACTGCTCCTGGTCTCCCTCGTGGGCGTGGTCGGCCTCGCCAAGGTGCTCTCGCCGAGCATCGAGGCGGGAGTGAGGGCCATGGGTGCACCGGAGGCCGTCGTCGGCATCGCCATCGCGCTGCTGGTCCTCCTCCCCGAGACGGTGGCCGCAGTGCGATCCGCCGCTGCCAACCGGCTCCAGACCAGCATGAACCTGGCTCTGGGCTCGGCGCTGGCCACCATCGGTTTGACCATCCCCGCGGTGGTCGTGGCCTCCCAGCTGTTCCACCTCCCGGTGGTCCTCGGCCTCCCGCCCAAGGACATGGTGCTGCTCTTCCTCACCTTTCTGGTCGGCGGCATGACGCTCAGCTCGGGGCGGACCAGCATCATGCAGGGCGCGGTGCAGCTGGTGGTCTTCGCGACCTTCCTCTTCCTGTCCGTGGTGCCCTGACCTCGAGCGACTGAGCGGGCTGGAACTCCGCCCTTGCCGCTCTCCCATCCGGCTGCGAGATTTCGCCGCCGGAGCCATGAACGAGCGCACCGAGCATCCCGTCGAGGACACCACCCTCGCCGGGGAGGGACGGGAGAGCACGGTGACCCTCCCGCGCCACGGCCTGGGCGCCGAGCGACGCATCGGACCGTACAAGCTCATCCGCGAGCTGGGCCGCGGGGGCATGGGGACGGTGTGGCTCGCCGCCCGTGCCGACGAGCAGTTCGAGAAGCGGGTGGCGGTCAAGGTCGTCCGCAGCGCGGACAGCGAGGAGGTCCTCCGCTTCTTCCGCCGCGAGCGTCAGATCCTCGCCGGGCTCGAGCACCCCCACATCGCCCGGCTCCTGGACGGTGGGACCACCGACGAGGGCCTGCCCTACTTCGTGATGGAGCACGTGGAGGGTGTGCCCATCGATCGCTACTGCGACGAGCACCAGCTCACCATCCCCGAGCGGCTGAAGCTGTTCGAGGGCGTCTGCGCGGCGGTGCAGCACGCCCACCGGAGCCTGGTCGTCCACCGGGATCTCAAGCCGGGCAACGTCCTGGTGACCCAGGACGGCGTGCCCAAGCTCCTCGACTTCGGGATCGCCAAGCTGCTCAGCCCCGAGGTGGCCGGGGCCTCCCACGAGACAGTGGTGGCGATGACCCCGGACTACGCGAGCCCGGAACAGGTCCGCGGCCGGGCGATCACCACCGCCACCGACGTGTACTCGCTCGGGGTCATCCTCTACGAGCTGCTCACCGGGCACCGTCCCTACCGTCTGAAGACCCACGAGCACGTGGAGGTGCTCAAGGCGGTCTGCGAGGAGGAGCCGGAGCGGCCGAGCACCGCGGTGGGGCGCACCGAGGAGCGCCAGCAGCCCGACGGGACGACGGTCACCACCACGCCGGAGGAGGCTGGACGGCTCCGCCACGAGACCCCCGAGCGGCTGCGGAAGCGTCTCAAGGGAGACCTCGACGC
>DASXGF010000427.1:0-2787 GCA_036489275.1 Myxococcaceae bacterium
CCTTCTACCGCCCGGTGGAGTCCGCGCTGGTCTGGGGCGGCACGCGCTACCCACCGGTGTACCCGGTGCTCTACGCCGGGGCGACCCGCGTGCTCGGCTCGCTTCCGGCGGCCGCCGAGCTCCTCGAGCTGCTCTCCCTCATCGCGCTGGTCGCCTGCACGTTCGTCCTCCTCGAGCGCTCAGGTGTTCGCCGGAGCCTCGCCCTCCCCGGCGCCCTGGGAGTCCTCGCGCTCGTCCCTGTGCAGACGCTCCTCGGCCTGGGGAAGGCGGACCTCCTGGCCTCGGCCCTGGCGATCGGGGCGCTGGTCCTCGCCTCGACCGAGGGGACGCGCCGTCGCGAGCTCGCCGTGGCCCTTCTCTTCGCTCTGGCCGTGCTCACCAAGTGGACGGTGGTGGGCGGGCTCGCCGCCTGGGTGACCCACGCCTGGATCCACGGGCGGCGGCGGCTCGCTCTCGAGCGCGTCGGCCTGTTCCTCGTGTTCCTCGCAGTCGGGATCTCGGCGGCGCAGCTCGGCAGCGGCGGGCGCATGCTGCAGCAGCTCCACGAGACCGCGACCGGAGGCGGCGACCCGATCCGGCTGCTCACCGGCCCGTTCGACTTCCTCTTGCAGTCGGATCCGGCGGATCTCGCGCTGGTGATCCTCGCCGGTGGAGGCCTCGCCGCCTCGGCCCGGGGCAGCTGGCGGACGCTTCCGGCGCTGGCCTTCCTCTGGACCGTGCCGGTGACGCTCGAGCTCTTCGCCTCTCCCGGCGTCGCCGAGAATCACCTCCTCGACGCGACCGTGCTCGCGCTGGTGGTGTTCCTCGTGACCATCGACCGCGGCGTGGTGCCCGCGAGGTTCGCCGCCGTCGTCCTGCCGCTCTATCTGATCCTGGCCGTGGGTCGCTCCGCGCCGGACATCGTCGACGGCATCACCCGCTCGCCCCGCCCGGCCGAGGTGCTGTCCCATCTCGGCTCGCCGTCCGACGGGCCGCTCCTGGCCGAGAACCCCTGGGTGCCGCTCCTCGCCGGTGAACGGCCGGTGCTCGCCGACGCGTTCACCTTCCGCATCCTCGCCCGACAGCGGCCCGAGCTGATGCTGCACCTGACCTCGGACCTCGATCGCCACCGGTTTCGCGCGGTCGTGCTCCGCTGGCCCGCCGACGAGCCGGACGGGCGCGACTGGTACGAGGGCGCGCACTTCGGCCCGGGGTTCGTCGATGCGCTGGTCCGGTCCTACGTCCGGGTCGCGAGCCTGCGCACCCGGCCCCGAGCCTACTGGACCCACGACGTGTGGGTCCCCCGCGCTCAGAGGTAGAGCGCCAGGTACCCCGCCCCCACGAGGTAGATGCCCAGCGACAGCCCGAGCGCGATGGCGATCCCCCGCGGCCGCCAGCGCCGGAGCCCCATCCCGGCCAGGAGCAGGAGCGGGACCATGAAGTCGAGCGAGTACCGCGGCCCCCACTGCACGTAGCCCGTTCCCATCACCAGGACGATGGGGATGGCGGTCAGGACGATGGAGACGACGGCGGCGGGAATGGACCCGCGTTGCCTCGACCGGGCCCAGAACGCGGCGAGGAGCACCGGTGTCATCCAGAAGAGGCCGCCCCCCTGGAGGCTCTCGAAGCCGGGCATGAGCGGATAGGTGAGGAGCTCGTAGAAGACGTTGCGCGGCAGGTAGTGGAGGTTGAAGGCGCCGTACCGCGCGTAGGTCTCGACGAAGGCTCCGCCCATCCGGTGGAAGCGAATCCCGGTCTCCAGCGGCGAGCCGAAGCGGACCTGGTCGTAGAGAGCGAGCAACGCCACGACCGCCACGATTGGTAGGGCCACGCCGGCGAGCACCCCGAGCCGCGCTCGAGAGGTCCGCTGCCTCGACAGGAGCGCCCACACCGGCCAGACGCCGGCGAGCACGAGGTGGCTCCGGGTGGCCAGCGCGGCCGAGAGCGCGAGGCCGGCGAGCACCGCCCCGGCGACTCCACGGCTGCGGATCGCCGCGAGGTAGGCGAGGGCGAGCGCGGCGAAGCCGACGATCTGCCCGGTGAACCACACCCGCCCGAACGGCACGAGGGTGAGGTGCACCGTGCCGAGCGCGAAGCAGAGGACGAGCGCGCCGCGGCGGACGCGGTCCAGGCGGAGCCACCGCCCGGCGACGGCGGCACGGAGGAGCACGGCCACCAGCACGACGTTCAGCGCTCCGAGCACCACCGTGAAGCCCACGTCGCTGAACCGCACGCCCCACACCGCGACGAACGGGAGCAGCACGAGCGCCGGGAAGGGGAACCAGTAGAGGTAGACCCGGCCGTCGAAGACGCTCAGATCGTGGAGGGTCGGCGGTGAAAGGCGGAGGTTCGTCTGGCCGTGGAGGAACGCGTCCGCCAGGTAGCTGTAATACGGGAAGGGAGACACGCCCCCGGGGTCTCCGTGCCAGAGGGCGAAGGCCGCGTACACGACGAGGGCCACCGCGCCGGCGACCCCGGGGCGGTCGAACCGCCCGACCGTGTGCCAGAGCCACGGCGGACGCCACGCCGCGGACCGCATTACGCTCGACCCGCCCGCGTCACCCTTGGACGCGCCCACGGTCACGGGGACGCCTTCACGTAGAGGACGAGCGGGCCCTGGACGAAGGAGCGGTGGAAGCTCGGGGGCACGATCTCGGCGAAGCCGGGCTGCTCCTCCCAGGTGAGGAGGTGGTCGAAGCGCGGCTCGGCGATGGCCCAGAACCGGCGCCACCGCTCCTCGAAGCGCCGGCGGCACTCGGGGTCCCCCTCCCGCCGGTGGTCTCCGCACACCTCCCCGGGCGAGCGGTT
>DASXGF010000494.1:0-6666 GCA_036489275.1 Myxococcaceae bacterium
GCCAGCAGCTCAGCCCCGGGGCAGTCCAGCCGGGAGACGGGCACAAGGCCGGACAGGGCGAGGGCGATCACGCGCTCGAGGTGGACGTCAGCCTCGAGGAGCTCGCCTCGATCCTCGGCGAGGAGCTGCAGCTCCCCAACATCGAGCGGCGCGGCAAGGAGCAGGTGGTCGCGCAGAAGATCAAGTACACCGGGGTCAACACCACCGGCCCCGAGTCGCTGCGCCACTTCAAGCGCACCTTCAAGCAGGCCCTGCGGCGCCAGATCGCGCTCGGGACCTACGACCCCGCGCGTCCGGTCATCATCCCCACCCGCGAGGACCGCCGCTACCGCAGCTACCGGCTGCAGAACCTTCCCGAGACCAACGCGGTCATCGTCTACATGATGGACGTGTCCGGCAGCATGGGGGACGAGCAAAAAGAAATCGTCCGCATCGAGAGCTTCTGGCTCGATACCTGGCTGCGCCACCAGTACAAGGGCCTGGAGTGCCGCTACATCATCCACGACGCCGTGGCCCGCGAGGTGGACCGGGAGACCTTCTTCCACACCCGTGAATCCGGCGGCACGATGATCAGCTCGGCCTACAAGCTCTGCCGGGACATCATTCGCGCCGACTACCCGCCGGGGAGCTGGAACATCTATCCCTTCCACTTCAGTGACGGCGACAACTGGAGCGCCGACGACACCCGTCACTGCATCGAGATGCTCCGCGGGGACATCCTTCCGGCGGTGAACCAGTTCGCCTACGGCCAGGTGGAGAGCCCCTACGGCTCGGGGCAGTTCATCAAGGACCTGCGAGAGACGGTGGGGGACTCGGAGAACGTCGCCCTCTCGGAGATCGCGGACAAGGACGCCATCTACCAGTCCATCCGCGACTTCCTCGGGAAGGGGCGCTGATGCCGAAGAGCCTCACGCCTCGCCTGGCACAGCTCAAGGACGAGATCGAGGGATACGCCCGGGCCTTCGGCCTCGACTTCTTCGAGACCGTCTTCGAGCTGCTCGGCTACGACGAGCTGAACATGGTCGCCTCCTACGGAGGCTTCCCCAACCGCTATCCGCACTGGCGCTGGGGCATGGAGTACGAGCAGCTCAGCAAGGGCTACGAGTACGGGCTCTCGAAGATCTACGAGCTCGTCATCAACAACGACCCCTGCTACGCGTACCTGCTCGAGTCGAACGCCGAGGTGGACCAGAAGCTGGTGATGGCCCACGTCTACGGCCACTGCGACTTCTTCAAGAACAACTTCTACTTCCAGCACACCAACCGCCGGATGATGGACGAGATGGCGAACCACGCCACCCGCGTCCGCCGGTGGGTGGACAAGGTGGGCATCGAGAAGGTCGAGGACTTCATCGACCGGGCGCTCTCTCTCGAGAACCTGATCGACTACCACTCGCCGTACATCCGCCGCTCGCCGGACCCGAAGCGCGCCGAGCAGGAGGAGAAGAGCAACGAGCGGGTGGAGGGCTTCCGCGTGGACCGCGAGTACATGCGCGGGTACGTGAACCCCCTCGAGTTCCTCGAGTCCCAGCGGAAGAAGGTCGAGGACGAGAAGGCGAAGAAGAAGCACTTCCCCGAGCGGCCGCAGCGGGACGTGCTTCTCTTCCTCCTGGAGCACGCGCCGCTCGAGCCCTGGGAGTTCGACGTGCTCTCCACCCTCCGCGAGGAGGCCTACTACTTCGCGCCGCAGGGCCAGACGAAGATCATGAACGAGGGCTGGGCCAGCTACTGGCACTCCACGATCATGACCAAGAAGGCGCTGACCGCGGACGAGATCATCGACTACGCGGACCACCACTCCGGCACCCTCGGCACCCGGCCCGGCGCGCTCAACCCCTACAAGCTGGGCATCGAGCTGTACCGGGACATAGAGGAGCGGTGGAACAAGGGACGGTTCGGCAAGGAGTGGGACGAGTGTGACGATCTGAAAGCCCGCCGCGCCTGGGACAAGAATCTCGGACTGGGCCGGGAGAAGATCTTCGAGGTCCGCAAGCACTACAACGACGTCACCTTCATCGACACCTTCCTGACTCCCGAGTTCGCGATGGAGCAGAAGATGTTCGTCTACGGCTTCAACGAGAAGCGGAACAGCTGGGAGATCCTCGACCGCGAGTTCCGCAAGGTGAAGAACAAGCTCCTCAGCCAGCTCACCAACTTCGGCCAGCCGATCATCGAGGTGGTGGACGGGAACTTCGAGAACCGCGGCGAGCTGCTCCTGGCCCACAAGCACGACGGGCAGGACCTCAAGGCGGACTACTCCCGGGAGACGCTGCGCAACCTCCAGACCATCTGGCGGCGGCCGTGCAACCTGGTCACCAAGGTCGAGGGCAAGGGCGTGGCACTGCGGTATGACGGGCAGAACCAGACCGAGAAGAAGGTGGACCTCTGAGCCAGTCTCCCACGCTGTCCTCGGCGGAGGTGCTCATCCTCCGCCTCACCGTCACCCCGGGCGCGCTGTCCCAGGCGGTGGAGGACGCAGGCCTGCCCGGGCTCCGCCTGTCGACGAAGGACGGAGCCGAGGTGACGTGCGGCGCCTCGCGGCTCGTGTTCCGCACCGTGGCCGAGGGCCTGGAGGCGGAGAGCCTGCTCGTCCGGGACGATCCGCAGGCGACGTTCACGCTCCGGCTGCTGGCGCCGCTGTTCCAGCGCCACCGGGGTGACCTTCACCTGGTCCTCTCCTGGGACGGCGAGGTCGAGCCGCGCGAGCTGCGCATCGTGGAGGGGAAGGCGACCTCCACCCCCGGCCCGGGCGGACAGCGCGGCGTGCTGGGCACCGCCGAGGAGAAGGAGATCCGCCGTCTGCTCGACGAGGCCCGCCGCCACTGGGAGGAGTACCAGAGGCTGAAGGCCGGCGCGGGCAAGGGCGACGCTCCTTAGCCGTTCCCTGACCCGGGCGGGATTTCCGGCTGCGCGCGGTTAGTGAGTCCGGCGCGTGAACATCCTCACCGTCAACCTCGTGCTCAGCACGCTGGTCTTCGCGATCGCGGCACGCATCTACCTCGTGCCCCGGCTGGACCGGCTCGGCTTTCGCGCGGTGGTGACACCGATCCTGCTCCTTCACGCCTTCCGGCACCTCGGGCTGATGTTCCTCAGCCCCGGGGCCACCTACCCGGGCGTTCCCTCGCAGTTCGCTGTCCCCGCGGCCTACGGCGACTTCCTCGCGGCGCTGCTGGCCCTGCTCGCCCTGTGGGCTGTCAGCGCCGGGAAACGGAGCGCTCGGGTGCTGGTGTGGATCTTCAACATCGAGGGGACGCTCGACCTTCTCAGCGCCATCGTCCTCGCGACGAGGACCGGGGCCGCCCCCTTCATGGGCCCGGCGTACTGGATTCCTGCCTTCTGGGTCCCGGCGCTGCTGGTCACCCACTACCTCACCTTCGTCCTGCTGCTGCGGCGAATCCCCGACGCGCCCGGCGCAGCCCGGGCGACCTAGGGCCCGAGCGCGGCGTCCGGGCGTGGGACGCTCCGTCCCGGGAACCGCACAGCCCGCCCGCGCAAGCACGCACCGGTTGCTGGCACGGATGGTGCGTGCCCCCGGGCATGCGCACGCTCCTCGAAGACCTGAGAACGTCGGTCCGCTCGCTGCGGCACGCGCGGTCCTTCACCACCTTCGTGGTGCTCTCCCTCGCGCTGGGAATCGGCGCGAGCGTCACCCTCTTCGCGGTGGTGGACGGCGTGCTCCTCCGCCCGATGCCCTACCCGCGTCCCGATTCCCTGGTCGCGTTCAAGGGCTCGCAGTCCTACCCGGACATGGAGGACTTCCGGACCCAGGTGCGCAGCTTCGAGGCACTGGGGGCCTACACGCCGTGGCCGGCGGACATGCAGGACGGGGATCAGGCGGTCCAGATCCCCGGCGCCCTGGTGAGTGGCGACGCGCTGCGGGCGCTCGGAGTCGGCGCGGCGGCCGGTCGGGCGCTGGAGCTCGCGGACGACCGGAAGGGCGCGGACCCCGTCGTCGTCGTGAGCGACGACTTCGCCCGGAAGCACGGCGGCGTCGCGGTGCTCGGGGCGACGCTCGACCTCAGCGGGCGGCCGTTCCGGGTGGTGGGCATCCTGCCTCGCGGGTTCCGCCTGCCCGGCTCCGAGGCGCAGATTCTCCTCCCGATGCAGGTGGCCTACCCCGAGGCCGCCGAGGCACGCGCGGCGCACTTCATGAATACCGTGGCCCGGCTGCGCGCCGGAGCCGGGATGCGCGATGCGCAGGCGGAGGTGGACGCCCTGGGCCGCCATCTCTCCGAGCTCTACCCGGCGTCGAATCGAGACCGCACGTATCCACTGGTCTCCTTGCAGAGCCGCATCACCGACTCCGCGCGCGAGCCGCTGCTGCTCCTCTTCGCCGCGGTCTCGCTGCTCCTGCTGCTCGCCTGTACCAATTTCGCCAACCTCCTCCTCGCGCGAGGAACGGCGCGTGCCCAGGAGCTCACCGTCCGGGCGGCGCTCGGCGGGGACCGCATGACGCTGGCCCGACAGCTCCTCACCGAGAGCCTGCTGCTCGCGCTGGCCGGAAGCGCCGCCGGGCTGGCGCTCGCCGCGAGCATCGTTCCCTGGGTGCTGCGCGTTGCCCCCGACACCCTTCCCCGTGCCGGAGAGGTCTCGGTGGACGCACGGGTGGCGGCGTTCGCCCTCGGCGTGGCGCTGCTCACCGGGCTCCTGTTCGGCGCGTTCCCCGCATTCCGGGGCGCGCGCGTCGATCTGGCGAGCGCGCTGCGGACCTCGCGCCTCGGCAGCGCGCAGCCGCGGCTCCGGCGGTTGCTGGTGATCTGTCAGGTCGCGCTGGCGACCACGCTCCTCGCGTCCTCGGCGCTGCTCACCCGCAGCCTCCTCGAGCTGCGGCAGGTCCGCCTCGGGTTCGATCCCCGGCACTGCCTGTCGGTCCGCATCGACCTTCCCGCGGCGCGCTACCTCCGCGTTCCGGAGCAGACGCGCTTCTGGGACCACCTCCTGGAGGAGCTGCAGCGGATCCCGGGCGTGCAGAGCGCGGGCTTCGTGAGCGAGCTCCCGCTCACCGGAAGCAACCTGACCCACGACTACGTGGTCGCCCGCAAGCCGCCCCCCGCCGAGGGTTCCGAGCCCTCCGCCGGGGCGCGCGTGGTCAGCCCCGGCTACTTCCAGGCGCTGCGCATCCCGCTCCTCCGGGGCCGGGCGCTCGACGGCCGCGACCGGCCGGGCTCGCTGCGGACGGCGGTCGTCAACGAGGCGCTGGTCCGCGCCGAGTTCCCGGACGTGGACCCCATCGGCGAGCGCATCCGGTTCGCGCGGGAGCCATCCGAGACCGGCTGGATGACCATCGTCGGCGTGGTCGGCGACGTGAAGCACCTCGGGCTGGACCAGTCACCGGAGCCCACCGTCTACGTTCCGTACGCGCAGAACACCAACCCCTGGCACCGCTGGGGCGAGGTGGTCATCCGTTCGGCCGGGGGAGCCTCGCCGGATCTCGTCGAGCAGGTCCGGGAACGCGTCCAGGGCCAGGACCGGCTCCTGCCGATCACCAAGATTCGATCCCTCGGCGAGCTGGCGGACCAGACGCTCGAGGGGCGCAGGTTCGAGCTCGCCATCTTCGCGAGCTTCGCGCTCCTGGCGCTGCTCCTCTCGGCCACCGGCGTCTACGGGCTGCTCGCCTACAGCGTCAGCCGGCGCCTTCCCGAGCTCGGGCTGCGCAAGGCGCTCGGTGCCCCGGACCGCCGGGTGCTCGCGCTGGTGCTCGCCGAGTCGGCGGCGCTCACCGTCCTCGGCGTTCTCCTCGGTCTGGCCGGGGCGGCGGGGGCCGGCCGGCTGATGCGGGGGCTCCTCTACGGAGTCGGCACCGGGGATCCGCTCGCGTTCGGAGCCACGGCGGTGCTCGTGGCGCAGGTCGCGCTGCTCGCCTCCGCGCTGCCCGCGCTCCGGGCAGCCCGGGTCGACCCGGGGATCGCCCTTCGCGCGGAGTGACGCCATGGGACCCGGGGTCTGGCGTCCCCCGGCCCCTCTCTGGCAGAACCCCTGCCGGCGACCCCCCGATGTCCATCCTCGACATGATCGGGCCGGTGATGATCGGCCCCAGCAGCAGCCACACCGCCGGTGCGTGCCGGATCGGCCTGCTGGCGCGCTCCATCCTGAATGCGGCCCCGGAGCGGGCTGACATCGTGCTCCACGGCAGCTTCGCCAAGACCGGCCGCGGCCACGGGACCGACCGGGCCCTGGTGGCGGGCCTGCTGGGGTTCCGGCCCGACGACGGGCGGCTGCCGGACGCGCTCGCCGAGGCCGACCGCGCCGGGCTCGCGGTCGACTGGAGCGTGGCGGACCTGGGCAACGTGCACCCCAACTCGGTCCGGCTCACGCTGCACGGCGGTGACCGGCGGGCGACCGTTCTCGGCTCGAGCATCGGCGGCGGCGTGGTGGAGATCGTGGAGATCGACGGCGTGCCGGTTCGCTTCGGCGGCGCTCGTCACACCCTCCTCGTGGGGCACGACGACTTCTACGGAGCCATCGCCACCGTGACCCGCGTCGTGGCCGACGACCGGGTGAACATCGCGGCGCTGTCCAGCAACCGCGACCGGCGGGGAGGCGAGGCGCTGATGTGCCTGGAGCTGGACGGCCGGCTCTCCGACGCAGCCCTGGCGTGGATCGGCCGGATCCACGGGATGAACTGGGTCCGCATGCTTCCCCCGGTGATGGACGAGGGCTGAGGAA
>DASXGF010000498.1:0-3139 GCA_036489275.1 Myxococcaceae bacterium
GTTCCGCGCCCGCGGCCTCTACTACTACCTGACCTCCGACTACCCCTCCTGCGTGAAGGAGTACGGGGCGCTGGTGGCCCGGTACAAGTCGGACGCAGCCGCGCACAACAACCGGGCGCTCTGCCTCACCCGACTCCGCGACATGCCGCAGGCCCTGGAGGAGATGCGCGAGGTGGTGGCCATCTTCCCCAACCGCGCGCTCTACCGGGTGAACCTCGCGCTGTACGCCGCCTACGCGACCGACTTCGCCACCGCCCAGGCCGAGGCGACACGGGCGCAGCAGCTGAGCACTCTCGGCAACCTTCCGCTGGCATTCGCCCAGCTCGGGCTGGGGCGCCTCGACGACGCGCGAAGGACCTGGCAGACCCTGGGCAAGGCCAGCCCGGTGGGCGCCTCGTTCGCCGCGTCGGGGCTGGGCGACCTCGCGGTGTACTCGGGCCGGTACGCGGAGGCGGTGCAGATCCTCGAGGAGGGCGCCGCAGCGGATCGCGCGGCCGGAAATCCCGACCGGGCCGCAGTGAAGATGACCACCATCGCCTTCGCCGAGCTCTCCCGGGGCAGGAAGGCGGACGCCATCGCCACCGCCAGGAAGGCCATTGGCGAGAGCGAGACGATGAAGGTCCGCTTCCTCGCCGGACGCATCTACGCGCTCGCCGGCGAGACGGAGGCCGCCCGGTCCATCGCCCAGACGCTCGCCAACGACCTGCCCGCCGAGCCGCGGGCGCACGCCAAGGTGCTCGAGGGCGAGCTGGCGCTGGCCGCCGGGGACCCCCGCCGGGCCATCACCCTGCTCGGGGAGGCGAACTCCCTCCTGGACACGTGGATCGGCCGGTTCGAGCTCGCGCGGGCGTATCTGGAAGCCGGCGCCTTCGCCCAGGCGGACTCGGAGCTCGACCGCTGCGTCGCGCGCCGGGGCGAGGCGCTGGCGCTGTTCCTCGACGAGGAGCCCACCTTCGGCATCACCCCGCTCCTCGACTACTACCAGGGCCGGGTGCGGGAAGGTCTGGGCACTTCCGACTTCGCCGAGGCCTACCGGCGGTACCTCGCCCTCCGCGGTCCGGCGGGCGAGGACGCGCTGCTCGCCGAGATCAAGCGGCGGATAGCCACTTCTCCCAGCGGCTCACGCTAGAGCGCCAGGGTCGCGAAGTTGGACGGGCTGCTCTGCTGCGTGCAGCTCGTGCCCTGCGTCGGCGTGCAGTCGGGCTTGGGCAGCGTGGCCACCACGAACCAGGTGAACACGTCGTCCGCGTCGTGGTCTCCATCGCCGAGCTTGCTGGCGTCGCTGACCGAGGTGGTCGTCCCCGGCACCGTCGCGACCAGGACTCGCTTGGCGAGGCTGGCTGGAGTCACGGCAGCTCCGCGAATGCGATACACCTGGTAGGAGATCGGCGAGCCGACGTTCGGAGCCTTCCAGGCGAGGAGCACCGAGTCGTGGTCGCAGTCGTACCTGTGACGCCGGTCCTGGCCGCCGCTGGAGCCGGTCTGCACCGCCGCCGTCAGAGCGTTCGGCGCCCCGCCGCCGCCGGTGGCCACCGCGGTCTCGAAGTTGAGGTCACCGGGCCCGAGCTTCTCGTCGAACGGGATTCCCAGGTCGCCGAACCCGAGGTCCCCGAAGCCCAGGTCGCCAAAGCCCAGGTCGCCGAAGCCGAGGTCACCGAATCCAAGGTCGCCGAACCCGAGATCTCCGAATCCGAGGTCGCCGAACCCGAGATCTCCGAAGCCGGTGTCCAGCGAGAGGCCGCCGCCGACCGCCGGCGCCGGAGGAACGGGCGGCAGCCCGGTGGCCGGATCGATCACGCTATAGCTGATTGTCTGGCTACCCACGGCGCGCCGCGCTCCGACCTGCCGGAGGTCCATCGTCACGAAGTCGTTCGCGCCGCTGAACGTCGGGTTCGACGCGTCGTCGAAGTTGGCGTCCTGGGAGTCATTGGGGCCAATCACGCCGTCGCCGTTCCAGTCCAGCGGGCTCCCGGCCGTGCTGTTCCCATCGATGCGCACGTAGGACGGACCGCCGGTGGGCACAGGGGTGCCGTCGCAGAAGCGCCCCGCCGGCGTGGTCCCGAGGACCCCGTCGATGGTGTTCGCCCCCTTGGGGGCGTACCAGCTCGGGAGGTAGGTCGTGGCCGTGCCCATGCCGGTGGATTCGGACAGGCTGCCCTCGGTCAGGGACGGCAGCTCCTGGCGCGAGAGGTCGATGATCGGGCTCCCGGAGGGCAGCAGCAGCCCATGCACCTGGAAGAGGTAGTTCATCACGCTCTGGTAGTTGGGCTTGCAGTTCGGCTCGATCGCCCCGGAGCGCACCACGCCACCGTGCTTGAGTCCTAGGTTGTGGCCCAGCTCGTGGAGCAGCGTGGAGCCCTGGACGAAGGAGGTACCGGTCTGGTTGTCCCAGAGGCCGAGGGTCACCATGACGTCGCCGCCGGACGAGTCGGCGATGCCGGAGCTCTTCCGCGGGACCAGCGGATTGCTCGGTGAGCCATAGCCCAGCGCGTGGGCGAAGAGCACGTAGTGGAAGATGTCCTTCCGGGAGCGGGGCAGGCGCGGCTCGCAGCCGGCTCCCCCGCTGGCGCCGCAGGCGAGGCCGCCCTGACTGCGATCGATGGCCGCGTCCCGGTAGGCCCGGAAGCCGCTCTTCCAGCCCACCACTCCCGGGAACCCCGGGAAGGCGCAGGCCTCGCCCGTGGGCGTCGTGCCGTCGGCGCGGCAGAGGACCTCGGTGATGGCGTTCCCTCCCTTGGCCAAGGAGGCCGGAACGATCGCGCAGTCCGTCGTCCAGGTGCTCGGCGTGCTGCACGATGCAGAGCTGGGAGGCGAGGCGGGCGCGTAGTTTCCGCCCACGTCGAAGTGGACGTTGATCGGGCACTGGCCCGACGGACAGCCGAAGCTCGGACGAGGCGCGGCGTTGTGCAGAGCGGTCGCCGCGGCCTGGAGCGCGTCCCTGGTCGGCAGGTGCGAGTGGGGGCCGGCGCCGGTCAGGTAGTCGATCTGGACGAAGACGTCCTGCGCGTCGGGGTTAGCGCCCATCGCCCCGAGGTCGGGCAGGGCCGCTCCGGTCGGATCGGCCAGCGGCCAGCTCGGGTACACCGACGCGAGCCGGGCGGGCTTGTTGCTCCACTCGGTCTTCGACTCCCAGACGTCC
>DASXGF010000510.1:0-4259 GCA_036489275.1 Myxococcaceae bacterium
GTCCGAGCACCGGGCTCTGCGCCACAGCATGGCGACCACCATTCGCTGAACGCCGAGGTATCGGCATGGCCGTGCCTCCAGGAGGCGGTGTAGTCGTTCCCATGCCCATTCCCGGCGTCGTGCTCTGGTCTTATCTGGTTGCTGGAGTCGTCCTCGCCGTCTGGCTCGTCGTCACCGTGCGGCGCGGCGACTGGGCGCGAGCGCGCGGGCTCGAGAAGCTCGTCCTCCTCGGGCCTCCCTTCTACGCGGCGCCGCTCGCAGCCTTCGGCGCCGAGCACTTCACGCGGACGGACCTCATCGCGTCGATCGTGCCGGGCTTCATGCCCTGGCCCCGATTCTGGACCTACCTCGTCGGCGCCTGCTTCGTCGCGGCCGGGCTCAGCCTGGTGACGGGGATCCGGACGCGTCTGGCTTCGAAGCTGCTCGCCCTGACCTTCTTCCTCTTCGTCGCGCTCATGGACGTCCCTGCCTGGATCGACACCTTCATGAACCGCTTCGCGTTTGCGCTCGCGCTCCGGGAGCTGGCGTTCAGCGGCGGTGCCCTGGCGCTGGCGGCCAGCCTGACGCCGGGTGAGCGGGGAGCGAAGATGACGACGGTTGCGCGCTACTTCGTCGGAATTCCGATCGTGGTCTATGCCGTCGAGCAGTTCTTGCACGCCAGCTACGTCCCCGGCGTTCCGCTCAACCGGATGACTCCCGACTACGTCCCATTGCGCGTCTTCTGGACGTACCTGGCGGCGGTGGTCTACGCCGTCGCCGGCACGTTCCTGCTCCTCGGCAAGAGGACCCGCATGGCCGCGACCTGGATCGGCCTGGCCGTGCTCCTCGTGGTGCTGGTCGTCTACGTGCCCATCGCGGTGGTCGACCGTGCGAGCATCGACACCGGCTTCAATTTCATCGCCGATACCTTGATGTTCTGCGGCGCCATTCTCCTGCTCGCGGGGGCGATGCCTCGCGAAGCCAGTTCGAGCTCCGTCTCCGGCGCAGCCTGAAGCCTCAGCAGGGCTCGGCCCCTTCCCTCCTCTGCCGTCGGAGCGGCCGAGCCGGGTCCACCAGGGCCGCTCCGTCATCGGCAGCTCCGTTGCTCGCTCGCCATCCGTCCTTCCATCGATCGGCGCGCTGCCGAGCATCGAGAGGAGCCGAGACCATGGAAGCACGAATGAACACCCCGGAAGCCGCCGTCCGAGGGCACGTGCCGGTCCGCCACCTCCCACCCATGTTCCCGGCTGTCACCGCACGGGCCGAACGCGTATTCCGTCCGGCCCGCCGCAGCGCGGGTGAGATGCCACCCACGAGGCGCCACCCGCCCGGGGCTACTGGATGGTGAGGTGTTCGGTGATCGTGACCTTCACGCCTTCCATGTCGTGTCCGTTGATCACGATGGTGTGCTGCCCCAGCGTCATGGGCTTGAAGAGCAGATAGAAGCCGTCCACCACCCCCTGCATGTTCGTCTGGGTGATGCAGCTGTCGAAGGCCACCATGCTCAGGTCCGGGTGGAAGGTGAAGACGTCGGTCGAGGCGAAGCGGTAGCTCAACGGGTCGTTGATGTTCACCCCGTCGAGCGAGACCGCGAAGCCGGTCTCCCCGTCGAACAGCGGCGAGATCGCGCTGATCAGGAAGTCATAGAGCGACTGACCCGGCGCCGGCTGAAAGTTCGGATCCGGGCACGGGTAGTCGTTCAGGGCCGACGACAGCTGCATCATGATCGCCTTCTCCTGCGGGATGGTGCAGCTCCTCGAGACGTTCGTTCCGAGGCTGCTGCCCGGAGTCGCCGGCAGGAACCACACCGGACCTGCCTGATCGACAGCGCAGTCGGCGCCGGTGGGGTCGAGCAACGGATTCTGGTCCAGCGGGACCGAGTAGATGTAGCTCCAGAGAAGCTCTGCCCATCGCGTGACGCTCTGCCCGTAGGGGTGGGCCGTCTTGGGGAAGAGCATCGGGTTGGGGCCGCCTTCGTCCTTCCCTTGGTGCCGGATCGCGTCGGCGTCCGTCGCCGTCCGGGCGTCCTGGGGTCCGTTCGCTCCACATCCGAGCAGAACCGTCATGAACAGCGGGGTGAAGATGCGCATGGGGCCTCCTGTGTCGAAGTCCGGCGAGTGGACATCTGCCACTGGATCCCCCTGAAGATCCCCTTCTTCGAATTCGACTGGACCGGTACCGTTCCACCCGATGCTGAACTGGGAGCTGCTCACGATCGCGCTCGACCCCCGACGCGATTCACCGATGTTCGTGCAGCTCTCCGAGGCACTCGCCAATGACATCCGGATCGGCCGCCTCAAGCCCGGGGATCCCCTTCCAGGGACCCGGGCGCTCGCCACCCGGCTCCGGGTGCACCGCAACACCATCATCGCCGGCTACAGGGAGCTCATGGCCCAGGGCCTCGTCCAGGCGCGACGGGGCGGTGGCACCTTCGTCGCCGACGAGGCCCTGACGACACTCCAGGCGCTGGACCGATCTCCACGTGCGGTGCGGGGCCGGACGTACTCCATCCCTCCGCCGCCACGACCTCTGCCGCTGATCTTCCCGCCGGATCCCCGGACCGCGCTCATCCTCTACCGGGCGGCCCCGGACGTACGGCTGTTCCCGAGCTCCGCGCTCGCCCGCGGGTTCCGGAATGGCCTGCGCCGCCACGGCCGGGCCCTGCTCAGCTACGGCGATCCTCGCGGGCACGAGGACCTTCGCCGTGCCCTCTCCACGATGCTGTCCTACAGCCGCGGGCTCTCCGTCGAGCCGGACGAGCTGATGCTGACCCGGGGCAGCCAGCAGGCCATCGATCTGATCGCTCGTGCCCTGATCTCACCGGGAGACGTCGTCGCCGTGGAGGCCCTGGGAAATCCCGGGACCTGGACCGCCCTGCACATGGCCGGGGCCGAGATGAAGCCGCTCCCGATCGACGACGAGGGGCTCGACGTCGACGCCCTGGTCTCACTCTTGAGGCAGCACCCCGTCCGAGCAGTCTACGTGACTCCTCACCACCAGTTTCCGACCAACACGGTGATGACCGCCGCCCGGAGGAAGCGCCTCGCAGCGCTCTCGCTCGAGCACGGGTTCGCGATCATCGAGGACGACTACGATCACGAATTCCACTACGAGGGGCGTCCCGAGCCGCCCATCGCCGCCGACGACGACGGGGCGAACGTTCTGTATCTCGGGTCGCTCTCCAAGATCCTCGCCCCCGGACTCCGGGTTGGCTTCATCGTGGCTCCTCCCCAGCTGATGGAGCGGCTGGTCGCCATCCGCCTCGCCTCGGACATGCAGGGCGACAGCGCCGTCGAGTACGCCATCGCGAAGCTCTTCGAGGACGGCGAGATCCTCCGCCATCTTCGCCGGATGCGTACGCTCTACGCTCGACGCCGCGACGCGCTGGCGGCGGCGCTCGAACGCCGGCTGGGGAGTGTCCTCAGCTTCCAGATCCCGAACGGCGGGATGGCGCTCTGGGTCCAGGTGACGGACGACCGGATCGAGCTCGGCCCGTGGGAGCAGGCCGGCAGAAAGCTCGGCGTGCTCTTCCGGGGCGCGGGGATGCTCGACTTCGCGGGGGAGGATCTCCGGTTCCTCCGGCTCGGCTTCACCTACCACAACGAGGACGAGCTCGCCGAGGCCGCCCTCCGCATGGCCCGCGCGCTGAAGCGCTGAGGCCCGGAGCTCAACGCTTCGGCCGCCGCACGGCGCGGACGCGGCCGCTCGACCCGCCTCCAGCGTAGAAGAGATCGCGCTGGTCCGACTCGAGGCCGCTGACCCCCATCCCCTCGGGCATCGTCAGCCGGGTGAGCACCTCCCCGGTGCGAGGATCGATCCGCCGGATGTCGGACTCGTTCTCCTCCAAGGTAGCGTGCCACAGCTCTCCGTCCACCCAGGTGACGCCGGTGACGAAGCGGTTCGACTCGATGGTGCGAAGGACCGCGCCGGTCTCCGGATCGACCTGGTGAATCTTTCGATCTCGGTACTCCCCGACCCAGAGCGTCCCCTCCGCCCAGGCCAGCCCCGAGTCGCGCCCCTGGCCCGGCGCGGGAATCGTCGACAGCACCTTCCCCGTCGCCGGGTCGACCTTCTGGATCCGCTGGTCGGCGATCTGCCAGAGGTAACGGCCATCGAACGCCGTCCCCGCGTCGCCGGCGACGTCGAGCACCTTCTCGCTCGCGCCGGTCTCCGGATCGAGCGCGCGGACCGTCTCTCCAGCGGCGAACCAGACCCGCCGCCCGTCGAAGGTCACCCCGGCCACGTTGGAGACACCCGAGAACGGGCCGTACTCGCGGACG
>DASXGF010000514.1:0-3745 GCA_036489275.1 Myxococcaceae bacterium
TGGCGCCATGAACGCTCGGACGAACGTGACCACGGGAATGACCGTCTACAGCCAGGACGGCGCGACGCTCGGAAAGGTGGTGTCGGTCGACGACACCGGTCTCTTCGTGGAGAAGGGCCTCCTCTTCCCCAAGGAGTTCGGGTTCGGCTGGGAGGAGGTGGCCGACGTGCAGGGCGACGGCGTGCATCTCCGCCTCGACCACGAGACCGTGAAGACGACACTGCAGGAACGGACGGCGGCCCCGCGCCCCGCGCCTGAGCCGAGGGTCCCACCCGTGGCAGCCACCCCGGGCGGCCCCGCGCCGAGCACCGGCAAACCACCGGAGCGAGAGGTGCACGAGGGCCTCACCATTCCGATGGTGGGCGAAGGCATCGCCCCCATGCTGGTGGAGGAAGAAGTCGTGGTGGTAAAGCGGGAACCGGTGCCCGGTGCAGACCGGCGCGCCTCGCCGGACGATCCGGAGAAGCCGCGGACCGCCCCCGGGACGGGCCGAACGGACCCCGGAGGTAGTCATGAGTGATCAGTCACGTGAGCAGGGCTTCCAGAACCGGATCCGCATCGGGATGACCGTGCTCGCCCCGGACGGAGACAGGCTGGGCGAGGTGTTCGAGGTCGGTGAGCAGGCCCTCGCCTGTGAGCGCGGCGCCTTCTTCGCGCGCGAGTGGAAGGTGAGCTACGCGGAGGTCGACCGGGTGGACGAGCGGGGCGTCTGGCTGCGCCACGGTCGAGGCTCGCTGGAGCGCGTCTCCCACGGCGCCTACGAGGGCCCGACCGAGCGGTACCAGGCCTCCGCGGGAGCGTCCCCGATCCACCAGTGGGCGGAGTTCGATCCGCCGGCCTGCGGGAAGGAGCACCATCCTGTGGCGGAGTCGTCGGGCGCGGCCACTCCGCCGGCAACGGACGAGTCCGGGGTTCCGGGAAAGGACACGTCGAACCGGCACTGAAGACTCGCCCGTTGACCCCCGGACCTCCCCCGAGCAGTCTCCGACGTCCGTCATGGCCGAGTGCCCCCACGTCGCGACCCTCAAGCCGGTTCACCCCCACACCACCAAGGGGTGCGAGGACTGCCTGAAGATGGGCGGACGCTGGGTCCACCTGCGCCTGTGCCTCAGCTGCGGTCACGTGGGCTGCTGCGACTCGAGCCCCAACCGGCACGCGACGAAGCACTTCCACGAGACCCAGCACCCCATCGTCCAGTCGCTGGAGCGAGGCGAGGACTGGGGCTGGTGCTACATCGACGAGGTCGACTTCGAGGGCGACGAGCTTCCGCCTCGCGGCTGAGGAGCCCGCCCATGCACGGCCACGGCGAGCGTCGGGCCATCGCCTTCGTGCTGGGCTGGGGGCTCCTGGCGTGCGCGACCGCCTCGCCCTCTCCCGAGACGCAACGCGTGATCCCGGTGGATGGAGTCCCCGGCCCGCGCTGCCAGAACCTCGGCACGGTCATCGGGGAGAGCCAGCCGCAGAGCTGGGGGTCGGGAGAGACCACCGGCGACCAGCTCGTCGCCCAGGCCACCGCCGAGGCGATGCAGCGCGCGGCGGAGCGAGGGGCGACGCACATCTTCCTCTCTCCGGTGACGATGCGGGAGAAGGACGGCGCGCCGTTCTCGGCGACCCGGACCGGGGTCGCCTTCCGCTGCGGAGGGCCGTGAGCAGAGGTCAGCCGCGCGGCTTCGCCCAGTGAATGGCGTACAGGGCCGTGAACAGCGCGCCGATCGCGGCGTGACTCCAGCCCAGCGCGTTGCGGACGCCGGCTGCCGTCACGACCTGCACCGCGTAGCCGCCCAGCACCATCGGGACGGCGAGCACGAGGAGGACCAGGCCCGTCCGCCGGCCGCGCTGCACTCCGCGGCCGAGCATTCCCTGGACGTGTCCCCGGACCGCGACCCCCAGGGCGAAGAGGAGCACCGGAGCGGCGAGGACGTGCGCGTGCTGCCAGAACGGCTGCCACGGGCTCGGCTCCGGCCCGAAGTCGCCCTTCACCGACCCGAAGTAGCGCAGCCATCCGTAGACCATGCCGGTGAGCCCACCGAGGACGAAGCCGACCCGGAGGCTCCACCGCTCGAGGCGTCTCACGGCGGCGCCTTCGGCCCCAGCACCTCGAACTCGGCCAGAGCGCGCCGCGACGCGTCCACCAGCGCCTGGCCGGTCAGGCTGGCTCCGCTCAACGGCCGGATGTCGGCCTTCAGGGACAGCTTCGGCGAGAGCGTCTGACCCTGGAGCTGCTGCCTCCAGCGCTCGGGCGCGGCGTACTCCTCCGGCTCCTGGAACCGGATCACCTCCACCCGCAGCACGACTCCCTTGGGGGAGATGGCCACCATCGCCGTCTCCTGCTGTGTCCGCACCACGTGGGTGTCGAAGAAGGCCACGCCCAGCAGCTCCGTCCCCTTCCGGGCCTCGTAGGACACGACGTAGCGCGACTTCATCTCCACCTTCGCCAGGTCCTGGATGCGCTTGCGCTGCTCCTCGGTCAGGAAGTGCTCCTTGCGCTCCAGCGTCGCTCCGGGGAACACCAGCGCCAGCGCCTCGGTCTGGGTGAGGCGGTCCGCGGCCGTCGCGCTCGTCGCGAGGAGCGCCGGCAGAACGAGGAACGCGCGTACCCATGGGCGGCCGTCAGAAGAGGTACGCCAGCGCGACGTTGAACTGATTGCGTCCGGTGCGTGCGGCATTGGTCCTGATGTCGTAGTCCAGCTTCACCGCCACCTGGGGAATGGGCTTGAAGTTCGCCCCCAGGTACACGTTGGTCTGCAGATTGGCCGGGTCGACGGAGGCCCCCGGAGCGACCGCGACCTGGGTGTTGAAGCGCTCGTAGCGCACGAAGGGGATGAGCGCCATCCGGGTGGAGGGAATGAGCGACAGGACGTCGAAGCCGGCCTCGACGTAACCACCGGACTGCACCGTTCCCGTGGCGAAGGCCTGCGCGTCGGGTCCGAGCGCGGCCAGGCCGTCGCCACTGTTGGTCACCCGGGCGTAGATGGCGCGGGCCTGGAACCCGTGGCTGCGGAACTCGGCGTGGGCCTCGACCATGGTGGTCCAGATCGCCGGGGCGTCGTTCGTCTGCTGCGAGTCGCCGCCGTAGAAGCTCGCGCCCACGAGCAACCCGGGCAGCGGGTGCCAGTCCAGCCGGGCGGTGAGCCCGAACTTGTTGGCGATGGCCTGGTGGCCGTCCTGCCTGCCGCCGCCGATGCCTCCGTTGCCGTCGGCGTTGAAGCCCGCGGCGTTGAGGCCGTTCACCAGATACAGGCGGTAGACGAGGTTGAGCGGCAGCTCGCCGTGGAAGCCGATTCCGATCTCGTGCCAGGTGGTGGGGATGAGCCCGCCCTCGTTCTCCAGGGCCGGCCGGTACGCCCCGAGGAAGGTGGGCGGCTCGTGGAGCTCGTTGATGAAGCCCACCGGGAGCAGCATGTTCCCGGCGCGGACGTTGAAGGCCTTGGAGATGAGGAAGTCGAGGTAGACGAACTCGACGATCGCCTCTCCCTCGGGATGCTCGTCGGAGAAGCCGCTGTGCTCGAACTCGAACTCGGAGTTCAGCACCAGCCAGTCGTTGAACTTGTAGCCGACGTAGAGCACGGCCCGGAGGGTGTCGGCGATGTTGTCGACCGGGGCGACGGTCCCGTCCTCGAGGCGGCCGCCGTAGAAGGTGAGGATGGTCTCGCCGTAGCCACCGATGGAGAGGCCGTCCTTCTGGTACACCTTGCTCGCCGCCGGCGAGAGGCCCAGCGCGCGCCCGCGCTCGAGGAGATCTCCG
>DASXGF010000610.1:0-8218 GCA_036489275.1 Myxococcaceae bacterium
ACGGCCGCGAATGGCGGTGTGCGGTTCGTCGACCTCGACAACGAGCCGAGCGGCTGGGCGAACACCCATCGCGACGTCGTCCCCGATCCCCCGGTGTACGGAAGCGACGCCGGCGTGCCGGGAATCATCGAGCTCGGCATCCGGTACGCCACGGCGGTGAAGCAGGTGGATCCCACCATCCAGGTGCTCGGGCCCGTGGACTTCGGCTACCCCGTGTACGACCGGGCGCCGGGCTACCTCGACACGTTCAAGGCAGCCGAGGCCACCGCGGGCCAGCGGCTGCTCGACTACCTCGACGAGCACTACTACCCGGCGTCCTGCCCGGCGAACACGACCGATCCGGGCACCGCCGACGACCAGGCCAAGCGCCTCCGCGCGACGCGGTCCCTCTGGGACCCGACCTGGAAGGACGAGAGCTGGATCGGTCAGTACTACCCGCCCATCCAGCTGATTCCGTTCTTCCGTGCAATGATCGCCCAGCACTACCCGGGCACGAAGCTCGCCATCACCGAGTACAACTTCGGCGGCATCGCCTCGATGAATGGCGCGCTGGCACAGGCGGACGTGCTCGGCATCTTCGGCCGGGAACAGGTCGACCTCGCGACGATGTGGGGCCCGCCGGGGACGACCGACCCGGTCGCGTACTCCTTCCGCATGTACCGGACGTACGACGGACAGGGGCACGGCTTCGGCGACGTCTCGGTGCACGCCCAGAGCGCGGACCAGGATGCGGTCAGCATCTACGCGGCCCAGCGGAGCAGCGACGGGGCACTCACGGTGATGCTGGTGAACAAGACGACCGACGTCGCCGCCGGGACCGTCGCGCTCGCCGGCTTCAGCCCCGCCGGCCCCGTGCAGGTCTGGACGTACGGGCCCGCGAACCTCGGAGCCATCCAGCAGCAGTCAGGCCCGAGCGTCTCCGGCGGAACCATCCAGGTCAGCATCCCCGCGCAGACCCTCATGCTGCTGGTGCTCGCTTCGACGGTCGTGACACCGGATGCGGGCGTCGGAACTGACGGAGGCGTGACCGACGCAGGCCCAGGTTCCTCACCGGGCGGGAGCTCGACGTCCCTGGGTGACGTGGTTGGTTCCTGCGCCGTGGGCAGCGGACCGGCGATCGCACCGGGAACGCTCGCCGTCCTCCTGGCGTGGTTCCTCCGGCGTCCCCGCAAGCGCTGAGATCGCCCGGGCGGCCGCTCTCTTGCATCGGACGGGCTCTCCCGGAGCGGAGACATGCGAGACTCGCGACGTGAGCGATCGCTGGGAGCGCATTCTCGACCAGAAGCCGGTCACCCTCCAGGAGCACCTCCTGGACGAGGCGGCGAAGCTGCTGCTCGCCGACCTCAGGACGTGGCCGCTGCCCATCGAGGAGATCGACGAGCACACCGGCGCCGGGATCGCGGAGTTCTTCGCACCCGATGCGCCGCGTCCGTCGCCTGCCGTCCTCGCCTCGGCGCTCAAGCTGGCCCGGTGGGACCTCGACCGGGAGCACGAGGCCTACGACGACTTCATTCGGAACCGGCGGTACCAGGAGAGCGGGATCACCGAACGTGAGCGACCCGTGCTCCTCTTCGTCTCTCGCTGGGTGCTCGAGCAGCTTCTGGCGCTCTCCGACGCCACGGACGGCCGGGTCGACCGCCCTGCGCTCCTCCGGCTCGTGGATCGCCTCGAGAACGGGCTCGCCCGGCCCGATGCAGCAGGCTGACGCTCCACGCATGAGCCGGACGCAGGCCTGATGGCGACCCTGGGACACGTCGCGGTGGGCGTCGTCGCAGCGCGCTGGCGCGCATCGAGGCCGGGAGCGCCTCCACTCGGACTCTCGATGGTCGGCCTGTCCGCGCTCTCCGTCCTTCCGGACGCGGACGTCATTGCCTTCAGGCTCGGCATTCCGTACCCACACCCCTTCGGCCACCGGGGCATGACTCACTCGCTCCTGTTCGCAGTGCTCGTCGGCCTCCTCGTGGCGCTCGGTCTCCGCCTCCGACACCGGCCAGTGCTGCTCGATGCGCTCCTGGCCACGCTCGTCGTCGCCAGCCATGGCGTGCTCGACGCGATGACCACCGGCGGCCTCGGCATCGAGTTCTTCTGGCCGTTCGACACCCACCGGTACTTCCTTCCCTGGCGGTTCATCCCCGTGGCACCCATCGGCGCGCGGATGCTGAGCGCCCGGGGACTCTCCGTGCTCATCACCGAGGCAGTGCTCTTCCTCCCCGCCTGGGCCTACGCCTTCTGGCCGAGGCCGGTGCCTCGCCCCTCTGTGGGGTGAGCCGTCACCTCAGCGCGGGCGGATCTCGTCGACGATCCGCTGGGCGCCGTAGACCGTCTCCAGCGCTCGAAGGATCAGCTCGCTGTGGACGAAGACCGCGCGGCGGCGCGTCTCGTCGTACCCGAACGGAGTCGCCGTCCCGAACGCGTTCTGGTCGAAGTTGAGCGCCACCAGCTCGCCGTTCCGGTCGACCACCGGCGATCCCGAGTTGCCCCCCACCGAGTCGGGTGTCCCCACCACGTTGTAGGGAAGCGAGTCCGGCAGCTTTCCCCGCGCGGCGAGCCACGACGGCGGGAGCTCGAACGGCGGACGTCCCGTCGCCCGCGTCCAGAGCCCCGCGAGCTCCGTTCGCCAGGGGATGGCCCGACCGGGCAGCTGGTAACCACGGACCGTCCCGTAGGAGAGCCGCGGGGTGAACGTCGCGTCCGGGTAGACCGTCGTCCCGAGCAGGTCGAACCGGGCGCGCGCGATCAGCTCCCCGTTCTTCTTCAGGGTCGCATCCACCACCTCGAAGCGCTTCCGGACCGCGCGGGACTCCGCATCGACGGCCGCGGCGAGCTGCAGCATGGGATCGCTCTTCAGCGCCTCGTCCAGGGCCGCCTCGTCCTCCCAGAGCCGCTTTCGCACCGCGGGGTCGACGAGCTTCGTGCCTCCAACGACGCGGGCAGCGAGCTCCTCGGGCGTCTCCCGCGACAGCAGCTTCTGGACCACCGGGTGCTCCGGCCGGAGCTCCTCGCGCAACTTGCTCAGCGACCACCCCAGGGTGGCGGTCTCCAGCTGGGCGTGGACTGGCGCCGTGGAGAAGAGATCCGAGGTGAGCGCGGGCATGCTCGCGTCCTGGTACTCGCGAAGCCGCTGCTCGGAGGGGAGCTTCCGCTCGGTGCGGCCACGCACCAGCTCGCGAGCCGCCACGAAGAGGCGCGAGTCGAACGCCCAGGGCGCCTCGTCGACCGGGTTCGCCAGCTCGGCGGAGTCCTCGAGGTACCGGAGCTCGGTCCGGAACCCGAGGTACTCGCTCGTCGCCCGGTCGATCTCGTCCCACGCGCCGGACCGCTCTCGCTGGCGCGGATCGGCGCTGACGCGGGACCGCAGCGCCTTCTCGGCGCGCTCCCGGTCGGCCATGAATTTCGGATCGGAGAGGACCCGCCACTGCCCCTTCGCGCGCTTCAGGTTGTTCTCCACCGCCTGCAGCGCACCGAGGCCGATCCGCGCCTGCTCCGGTCCCCGCTGGCGAAACCCCTGGAGGTATCCGCGCAGCTCGGAGAGCCGCAGCCCCCACTCGGGGATGACCACGTCGCGCTGGTACCGGAACTGGGCCATGGTGAGCAGGCGGAGCGTCTTCCCCGGATTGCCGGACATGAAGACCAGGTCCCCCTCGCTCGCTCCGGTCTTCGACCAGCGGAAGTACTCGGGCGTCGCGGCCGGCTTGCCGTCCTCGTAGACGCGGAGGAACGCCACGTCGAGCGCCCAGCGCGGGTACTCGTAGTTGTCGAGGTCGCCGCCGAAGTTGGAGATGGCGTCCTCGGAGACGAGCACCAGGCGCACGTCGTTCCACCGACGGTAGCGATACAGATGGTACAGGCCCCCGCGGTAGAGGCTCACCACCTGGCAGCGCGTCTTCGCGTCGACCTGGCACGCCTTCTCGACGGCGCCGGTCTCGGCCCACAGCGCGGCGGCGAGGGCATCACCCGTCTTGCCCTTCGTGGCCTTGCCGATGCGGTCCGTGACGTCGGTGATCTCGACCAGTTGGTCCACGTGGTCGCCCGGGCAGCGCAGCTCGTCCTCCTGTTTCCGGGCGACGAAGCCGTCCTTCACCAGATCGCGGCTTGCAGTGGAGAGGTCCTCGGCGCACTCGCTGGCGCAGTGGTGATTGGTGACGACCAGCCCGCTCGGCGAGACGAACCCGGCCGAGCAGTGCTTGGTCCGGGCGGAGGCGAGCCGGACGTGCTCGAGCCACTTCGCGTCCGGCGCGAAGCCGTACTTCGCCTTGACCGCCGCGGAGGGGAACCGATCGAAGGTCCACATCCCCTCCTCCGCCGAGGCCAGGCAGGACACGCCGACCACCGCAACCACGACCGCTGTTCTCACGCTTCCTCCAGGGCAGGGGGCCCGTTCCTAGCGGAACCTCCCGGGTGAGATCACCGTAGTGGCGTCGGACGGCTTCCGGCGTGTAGAGCAGCGAAGAACCTCGCGGAGCCGGTCGCGGCTCTCGGCAGGCACCCCATGAACTTACGACACGCTGCGTCCGGAATCGTGCTCGCGGGAATCCTCTCGGGCACCTCCGGAGCTCTCGCTGCCCCGGAACTCACCGTCGCAGATGCCATCCGCTCCGCATGGACGCACGACGCGCGTCTCCAGGAGTCTTCGGCCCAGGCCACCTCCGCCGTGCGCGGGGCCGAGGCCGCGGACTGGGCGCTCGGCCCGACCCTCGTTCTCGGCGCGCAGGGCACCGTCACCTCGCAGCCCTCGCATACTTTCAGTCTCCTCCTCGATCAGGGGAAGATCACCGCGGCCGACTTCGACCCGGCCCGGCTCAACACGCCCGAGGCGCGGGGAAGCCTCGGGCTCTCCGCGGTCGTCGAGCAGCCGATCATCGACGCCTCTCTCTGGGCCGCCAGGCGTCGTGCACATGCCACCGCCCAGTCCGAGGAAGCCGGCCGCGCGGCGATGCAGCGGCGGGTCGCCCTCGACGCGGTGCGCGCCTACTTCTCGGTCCGCGCCGCCGAGGAGGCGCTCGCCTACGCCGACGAGGCGCTCCGCACGGCCCGTGACACCGAGACCTTCGTGAAGGCGCGCGTCGCCCAGGACGTCCTGCTCCAGTCCGAGGGCGCGCGGAGCACCGCCTACCGCGCCCAGGCCGAGGCCGAGCGCGCCGCCACCGTCCGCCAGCTCGCCCAGGCCCGCACCGGGTTCACCCTCCTCGTCGGCGCCGCGCCTCCGGCGGGGAGCCTGGTGACCCCGCTCGTTCCTCCGGACACCCAGGTCGCCAGCGAGGTCGAGGAACGCCCCGAGCTCCGCGCCGCGCGTGCCGGGCTCGACGCGCAGACCGCCGCCACGGACGAGGCCCACGGCCGCCTCTGGCCCACGCTCCTCTTCCAGGGCGGCGTGGCCACCGAGCGTGCCGGATTCGCGGACGGGAACACCTGGGGGATGGCCTTCCTCGTCCTCCGCTGGCGCGGCTCGGTCGCCGACTTCAAGACCGCCGACGCCGCCGATGCTGCCCGCGCGGCGGCCGACGCTCGACGGACCGGCCAGGAGCGCGCGCTCGACGCCGAGCTGGAGGAGGCCCGCGCCTCGGTGGCCGCGTCCTCGGCAGCCCTGGAGGCAGCACGCACGGCGGTCAGCGCTTCGGAGCAGGCCCGCGACCAGCGACAGGCCCGCCACCGCCAGGGTCTCATCCCGCTCACCGAGCTCCTCGACGCCGAGACCGGCCTCACCTCGGCCCGGGCGCTGCTCCTCCGGAGCGCCTTGCAAGCAAGGCTCGCCCGCGCCGAGCTCGAGCACGCCTCGGGACAGCCGGTGGAAGGAGTCCGTCCGTGAGGGGGCCGTATCTGGTGGTGTTCCTCACCGCGGCCTGCAGCGGAGGCCATCCTCCCGCTGCCCCGGACCTGCCTCCGGTGAAGGTGAAGCTCGTGCCCGGCGAGGAGCTGGGCGAGCGCACCTGGGTTCCGGCGACGGTGACCGCGGTGGACCACGCCGTGCTCGCCACCCGGGTCTCGGCCCGCATCGCCGACGTCTCGGTCGCCGAGGGAGCGCGAGTGAAGCGCGGCGACGTCCTGGTCCGCCTGTCCGATGACGACGTCCGCGCGGCGCTCAGGGCCGCCGAGAGCCAGCGCGACGTCGCCGAGGCCCAGGTGAAGCGCATCCAGGCCCTCCGCTCGGCGAACGCCGCCACCGCCACGGAGGTCGACGCGGCGATGACCGCCCGCGCCGATGCCCTCGCCCGGGTGGAGGCCGCACGGGCCACGCTGGCCGACACCGTACTGCGCGCCCCCTTCGACGCGGTGGTGCAGCGGAAGTGGGTCAGCCGGGGACAGCTGGTGAGCCCCGGCGCGCCGCTGCTCGAGCTGGACGGAACGGTGATCGAGCTGACCGGGACACTCTCCGAGGCCGAGGCTGCGGGCGTCACCGTCGGAGCGGATGTCCCCTTCCGCGTCGGGACAACGGAGGGAAAGGCCACGATCGTCGCGCTCTCTCCCGGGGGCGATCTCCTGTCTCATCGCAGCGCCTTCCGCGCGCGCCCGGCCGCGGGCGCACCGGTGCTGCGAAGCGGCGACTTCGGGCGAATCGGCGTGAAGGGCGCGGGCGGTCCGCGGCGCGCCGTCCCGCGCAGCGCGGTGGTGCAACGGGGCGACCTGAGCGGCGTCTTCGTCCTCGCCGACGGACGGGCCGCGCTGCGCTGGCTGCGGCTGGGGGAGGCCGAGGGAGACCAGCTGCCAGTCCTCGCCGGCCTCGCCGCGGGCGAGCGGGTCATCGACGCGCCGGCGAAGGTCCACGACGGCCAGCGGGTGGAGGTCGCCGGTGACTGAGCGCCGTCCGGGACTCGCCGGCCGCATCGCGGCGAGGACCGTGAACTCCCCGCTGACCCCGCTCGGCGTCGTCGCCGCGGTGCTGCTCGGCGTGGTCTCGGTGCTCACGACGCCCCGGGAGGAGGAGCCGCAGATCATCGTCCCGATGGTCGACGTCTTCGTGCCGCTCCCCGGCGCGACACCGGGCGAGGTCGAGGCCGAGGTCACCGTCGGGCTCGAGAAGCGGCTGTGGGGCATCCCGGGGGTCGAGTACGTCTACTCGACCAGCGCCCGCGACGGCGCCCTGATCACCGCCCGGTTCCGGGTGAACGAACCGCTCGAGCCCAGCCTGGTGAAGGTGCGCCAGGAGATCGACGCGCACCCCGAGCTCCTCCCGCCGCGCGCCTTGCGGCCCTCGGTCACCCTGGTGACCATCGACGACGTCCCGGTGCTGACCGTGACGCTCCACGGCGGAGATCTGGCGCCCGGGGTGCTCCGCCAGCTGGGTCAGGAGGTGGCGCGCGAGCTCGCGACCATCCCCGAGGCCGCGCAGGTCCAGGTCCTCGGCGGCGCGCGGCGGGTCGTCCGGGTCGAGCCGGATCCGCGGCGGCTCCGCGAGCTGGACGTCTCCCTGGGAGAGATCCGTCAGGCCGTCCAGTCCGCCGACGCGGAGGCCACCGCGGGAAGCCTGGTGGACCGGAACCGGCGCATGGAGCTCTCGGCCAGCACCGCGGTGAATGGCGCCGAGGACCTGCGGCGCCTCGTGGTCGCCCGCCGCGGCGGACGCCCCATCCTCCTCGGCGACGTCGCGCAGGTGAGCGACGGACCGGAGCGCGACCCCGCCGTCGTCCTCACTGCGAGCCGGCAGCGCCCCGGGTTCGACCAGGCCGTCTCCGTGGACGTCGCGAAGCGCCGGGGCGCCAACGCCACCCTGCTCGCCGACCAGGTGAAGACGCGGCTGACGGCACTGCGCGGAGGGCTCATCCCGGCGACCGTCCAGGTCGAGCTGACCCGGAACTCCGGCGACACCGCGCGCGAGCGCTCCGACGAGCTGATCCGCCATCTCCTCATCGCCACGCTCTCGGTGGTGACGCTGGTGGGCTTCGCGATGGGCTGGCGCTCGGCGCTGGTCGTCGGGATCGCGGTGCCGGTGACGCTCGCTCTCACCCTCCTCATCAACCAGCTGCTCGGCCACACGCTGAATCGGATCACCCTCTTCGCGCTCATCTTCTCCATCGGCATCCTCGTGGACGACGCGATCGTGGTCGTGGAGAACGTGCACCGGCACCTCTTCGACCCCGAGCGCAAGCACGGGCTCGTCCGCACCGTGCTCGACGCGGTCGACGAGGTGGGCAACCCCACCATCCTCGCCACCTTCGCGGTCATCGCCGCGATCCTCCCGATGGCCTTCGTCCGCGGACTGATGGGACCGTACATGCGTCCC
>DASXGF010000655.1:0-7795 GCA_036489275.1 Myxococcaceae bacterium
CCTTCGTGAAGCTCGCCGACGAGGTGCAGGAGGGCGAGACGCAGCGGGTGGATGCCCGGGTGCTGCGCGCGCTCCGGACTCCGGCCGACCCGGCGGTGCCCATCGGACCGTCCTGGCTCCTTCCGGCGGCGCGAGACCTGACGGCGCTGGGCAGCCCCTCGGTGCTGTTCCTCGTCGTCCTGGCCGTGGCCGGGTTCCTGGCGCTGGCGAGGCTCTGGCGTCACCTCGCGCTGGTGGTGGGCGCGTCGGTCGGCGGTCTTCTGCTGATGTGGGTGCTCAAGCGGGCCTTCGATCGGCCTCGGCCCACGGTGGTGCCGCAGCTGATGGTGGAGACCTCGCCGAGCTTTCCGAGCGGACACGCGATGATGTCGGCGGTGATCTACCTGACCCTCGGGACCCTGCTCGCGCAGCTGTGCCCGCGGTGGCGGGAGCGGACGTACGTGCTCGGGGTGGCCGGCGTCCTGGCGGTGCTCATCGGCCTGACCCGGCTGTACCTCGGGGTGCACTACCCGACCGACGTGCTCGCGGGCTGGTCGGTCGGGCTCGCCTGGGCGCTGGCCAGCGGCCAGCTCGCGCGGGGCCTGAGGAGACGGAGCCCGGAGCTGCGTGCCGAGGCGCCGGAGGCGGAAGGCGCGGAAGGTGCCACGCACCCGCCGTGAGGGCGGGCGAAATGGGGGCGGCCTCCGTTCGTCTAACATCGACTGACATGTCTCGCGATGACCGCCAGGAACGCGCAGAGGACGCCGAGCAGCGCGAGGACGACGACGCCCTCGTGCAGCTCGAACGGAAGCTCCGTGACGGCAAGTCCGTCGACGTCCAGGACGTCCGGAAGGCCTGGCGAGCGTGCCGCTACCCGCGGGCGATGATCCAGGTGCTCGCCCAGCGGCGGCGGACCGATCTCGCCGTGCGCGCTGCCTCGGTCGTCGGCATCGAGGTGGATCCGTCGAGCCCCACCTGGCGCGAGGACCTCGAGGCGAACCTCTTCGAGCGGTTCTTCGGGATGCCGTTCCGGGAGGCCGACGCCCTCGCCACCGAGATCCGGCGGGTGATTCCCGATCCGGCGGCCTGACCCTCAGCGGGGGAAGAGGGCCTCCAGGGCCTCGCCCAGCGTCTCCACCGGCAGCAGCTTGACCCCACGTGTCTCGACTCGCCGGGCGCTCCCCTTCGGCAGGACGGCGCGGACGAAGCCCATCTTCCCCGCCTCGGCCAGCCGGGCGTCCATCTGCGCCACCGCCCGCACCTCGCCCGCCAGCCCGACCTCGCCGAGCACGAGCACGTCCTGCGGCACGGCCAGGTTCCGGAGCGAAGAAACGAGCGCGGCGCACACCGCCAGATCCGCCGCCGGCTCCGACAGCGTCATCCCGCCGGCCACGTTCACGAAGGTGTCGCAGCCGGTGAGCTGGACGTCCTCCTTCTTTTCCAGGACGGCCGCGAGCAACGCGACGCGGTTCCCGTCGACGCCGATCGCCGTGCGCCGCGCGGTGCCGTAGCCGGTGGGGGCGACCAGCGCCTGCACCTCCACCAGGAGCGGGCGCGTGCCGGAGAGCGTGGCGGTGACCGCCGAACCGGGCTTCCCCGCCGGGCGCTCGGCGAGGAACAGCGCCGAGGGGTCGGCGACCTCCTCGAGGCCCGACCCCTTCATCTCGAACACGCCGATCTCGTTCGTCGAGCCGAAGCGGTTCTTGTGCGCGCGGAGGATGCGGAACGGGTGGCCGCGCTCGCCCTCGAAGTAGAGGACGGTGTCCACCATGTGCTCGAGCACGCGCGGGCCGGCGATGCTCCCATCCTTCGTGACGTGGCCGACCAGGAAGGTCGGGACGCCGGAGCGCTTGGCGTAGGCCATCAGCCGTCCGGCGACCTCGCGGACCTGGCTCAACGTTCCCGGGGCGCTTCCCAGCTCGGCCAGGAACATCGTCTGGATGGAGTCGACGACCAGGGCGACCGGACGCAGGGCCTCGGCGGTGGCGAGGACCTTCTCCGCGTCGGTCTCGGCAAAGAGGTGCACCGCGGCGGAGCGGACCCCCAGCCGGTCGGCGCGCATCTTCGTCTGCCGGAGCGACTCCTCCCCCGAGACGTAGAGGACCGGCCCGGCGGCGGCGAGGCGCTCGACGGCCGAGAGCAGAAGGGTCGACTTGCCGATGCCCGGGTCGCCCCCGAGCAGCACCAGCGACCCGGGCACCACGCCGCCGCCGAGGACCCGGTCCAGCTCGCCGATCCCGGTGCGCCGTCGCTCCTCGGCCTCGCTCTCGACGTCCACCAGCTTGACCGGACGGGTCGCGCCGCCCGAGGCACCCCACGCCGGCCGTCGCTCCTCGGCGGGCGCGGTCTCCTCGACGAGCGTGTTCCACCCGCTGCAGTCCGGGCAGCGGCCGAGCCACTTGGCGGACTGGAATCCGCAGGACTGGCAGGTGAAGTGCGTGCGTGGCCTGGCCATGGGCGTCCCCCCAGAATGCCCGCTGCTGCTGACAGCAGGCCTGGAAAGTGGGAGCAAGCGCCGCGCCGCGCCCCGCTGCCCGGGCGCTCTCCGGCCCTGCGAGCACCTCGGCCCGGATCCGCCGGGCTGGTTCCTACTTGCAGACCGGGTTCCTAGGTTTGTTGCCAGGAGGACGGGCAATGGCAGGCGCGCTCGGGGACATCACCACCCTGGCAAAGGAGACGGTGATCCGCTGGACCGAGGACAAGGCAAGCGCACTCGCCGCAGCGCTCGCCTACTACTCGCTCTTCTCCCTCGCCCCGCTGGTGCTCATCGCGGTCGCGGTCGCGGGCCTGGTCTTCGGACAACAGGCGGCGCAAGGCCAGCTGTACATCCAGCTCGCGGGCCTCATCGGCGATGCGGGGGCCAAGGCGTTGCAGGAGATCGTCGCCAACATGCACGAGCAGCAGGGCGGAGGAATTGTCGCCACCATCATCGGTCTGGCGACGCTCTTCTTCGGCGCCAGCGGCGTCTTCGCCCAGCTCCAGGACTCGATGAACACCATCTGGAAGGCGAAACCTCCCACCACCAACGGGATCGTGGAGTTCCTGCGCGTGCGCCTGCTCTCGTTCAGCATTGTGCTGGGGATCGGGTTCCTCTTGCTGGTGTCGCTGATCTTCTCCGCCGTCCTCTCGGCGCTGGGCGGCTACCTCGGAACGTTCCTTCCGGGCGGTGCGGCGGTGGGACAGGCGCTGAACGCGACGGTGAGCCTGGTGGTGGTCACCGCGCTGTTCGCGTTGATCTACAAGCTGCTCCCCGACACCCCCGTGGCGTGGAACGACGTGTGGTTGGGCGCACTGGTCACGTCCTTCCTCTTCACCCTCGGCAAGTTCGCGATCGGCTTCTACCTGGCGCGAGCCAGCGTCGCCTCGAGCTACGGGGCCGCCGGTTCGGTGGTCATCCTGCTGCTGTGGGTCTACTACTCGGCGCTCATCCTGTACCTCGGCGCCGAGTTCACGCACGTGTACTCGATGCGGCACGGGAGCCGGCGAGGGGCGACGGCCACGCCGGTCCCCGACCGACGCGAGGGACGGAATCTCGAGCGGCTCATCCCGCCGGGCGGCGCGGCGGCCAAGTCCTGACGGCTGGCCCGGCCCGCGCCGGAGCACCGAGCTGCTCGATTCCTGATGCACGGGTCGTCAGGAGACGGTTCCTCCCCGGACGCGGCGGGTTCTATGGTGTCCGGCCGGAGAGTGTGGGGATGGCAGATGCGCTCCGGAGGACGGTGTCGCTGCTGAAGGAGACGGTGACCCGCTGGACCGAGGACAAGGCCAGCTCGCTCGCCGCGGCGCTCGCCTACTACGCCCTGTTCTCGCTGACGCCGCTGGTTCTCATCGCGGTGGCGGTTGCGGGCCTGGTGTTCGGCCAGCGAGCAGCGGAGGGCAAGCTGTACTCGCAGCTCGCCGGACTCATGGGCGACAGCGGTGCCAGGGCGGTACAGCACCTGGTGGCGAGCATGAATCAGGAGAGGTCCGGAGGGATCGTTGCCACGGTGGTAGGCCTGGCCACCCTCTTCTTCGGCGCCAGCAAGGTCTTCGGGCAGCTTCAGGACTCGATGAACACCATCTGGAAGGCCGAGCGGCGCACGGGCGGCGGCCTCGTCGGGTTCCTCCGGGCTCGCCTCATCTCGTTCGGGATGGTGCTGGGGATCGGCTTCCTGCTTCTGGCCTCGCTCGTCCTCTCCACGGTGCTGGACCTCGCAGGCGAGCATCTCGGCCCGATGGTTCCGGTGGGCGTGGCGGGAGGACAGGCGCTCGACACCGTGGTGAGCCTGGTGGTGTTCACCGGGCTGTTCGGGCTCCTCTACAAGCTGCTTCCTGACACCCCGGTGGCCTGGCGTGACGTCTGGCCCGGGGCGCTGGTCACCTCGCTGCTCTTCGCCATCGGGAAGTTCGCGATCGGCTTCTACGTGCGGAAGGCAGGGGTTGCGTCGAGCTACGGGGCCGCGGGCTCGGCGATCATCCTGCTGCTCTGGATCTACTACTCGGCGATGATCGTGTACCTCGGGGCGGAGTTCGCCCACGTGTACTCCATGCACCACGGGAGCCGCCGGGCGCCGCGTTGGGCGTCGCTTGCTACGGCGGCCGGGTTCCGGCCGCCCGGGTCTGACCGCTTGACCGCCATGGGTTCGGGCTGCGAGACCCGTCCGCCGTGCGCAGTCTCCTCGCCGTCGTCCCAGGTCTGCTGCTCCTCGCCGCCTGCCAGCGCGGACCTCAGTACTGCATCTTCGATGGGACCTGGGTCGGCGCCGCGCCGCAGCCGTTCGTGGCGCTGAACCCGGACCTCAGCGTGGACGACAAGCCCAACCGGTACTCGTGGCAGGAGTTCACCTGGCCGACAGACCCGGCCTGGACCCACGTGCGGCCGGACCGCGGCGGCTGGCTCTTCCAGGGAACGACGGGAGGGGTGCCCTGGACGTTCCGGGGCACGTTCTCGGGGGATGGGGGCGATGCCTTCGTCCGCCAGGAGGCGACCGGGTCACCGCCAGCGGTCCAGGTGGTGGGGAGCCAGGGCAAGCCCACGCTCCTCCTCTACCGGGTTCGACCCTGCCGCGAGTTCGAGGGCAGCAAGAGCGGCGTGCGGACCTGCGTCCGGTGGGCGTCCGAGGTCAACGCGCGGACGAAGCTCACCTGTCAGTGACCGTCGCACTGCGCGGACGGCCGAGTCCGGATCCTCGGACGTAACGAGGTGTCTGGCACCGCGGTGCCCGTCTCGGAGAGCCGCGCACGAGGCAACGACGAGGCTGACCACGAGGTGATTGACACCTCGTCGCTGGCACCTCGTCGCTGCCCTCACTTCACCAGGGTGAGGAGCGGCTTCCCTTTCTCGACGATGTACGTGCCGAGCTCGGCCCCTTTCACGTTGCCGACGTTCTTCGCCGAGTGGATGGCTCCGGCAGGGATGAAGAGGACGTCGCCGGCCTTGAGCGTCTTCGGCGGCTGACCCTCGACCTGGTATTCCCACGCGCCCTCGAGGACGTAGATGATCTCCTCCCCCGGGTGGGTGTGTTTGGGGGCAGCCGCCCCGGGGTCGAGCTCGGTGCGAACCTGAATGACCTCGCGTCCGGGGATGGAAAGGTCGTGACGCTGGAGGTCAAACCGCCTGCTTCCGACCTGCTGAGCCCGCGCCGCCTGCAGCGCCAGGCCGGTTCCGGCGATCAGGACTGCCACTGCGACTCGCGTCGTCTTCATGAGGACTCCCTCCGCCCGAGTCCGGGCGTACGACGAGCTCAGCCCCCGGGCCGCAGATGCTCTCAGAGAATCGGCGCCCGGGACCGCTGGACCGGGCGAATCGTCCGCCACGAACGGACCCGAGGCCGGCACCACGTCGACCGACCGCAATGCCGAGGCGTCTGCCACCTCGGACCGTTCGTCCGGCTCCCTGGACGTAACGAGGTGTCTGGCACCGCGTCGGGCGCCGCTCAGTGTCGCGCGGTCGCGGGCGCCTGGATCGGATCGAGGATGGGTGGGCTGGTGGCGAGGTCGCCCAGCGTCTCGGCCAGGACGTGCATCCCCCGCTCGAGAGATTTGATCGGCATCCGCTCGTCGGAGTTGTGCCCCGGATACACGCCGTCCTCCCGGAACCACATCCCGAAGGCGATCGCGTTGGTCATCTCCCGCGCGTACGTCCCGCCGGCGCTCACCACCGGCTTCGCCGGTCGCCCGGTCCCGCGCGCGTAGGCCGCGAGGAGCCGCTGCACCAGCGGGGCGCTCGTGGGGACGACGAAGGGCTCGTAGCCGAACTTCCCGCCGCTCAGGAAGTGCGCTCCGCGAGGTGCAGCAAAGGCCTGGGCGTGCGCGTCAACGCGGGCCCGCAGCGCATCGCCCCACAGCGCCGGCGGCGACCGGAGATTCACGTGCAGCCCGTACCACCCGTTCGCCTCGCGCTTCACCACCCCGAAGTTGGTGTCGATGGGCCCCCACAGCGGGTCGCGCGCCGGAAGCCCCAGCCCGCGTCCTCCGGGGTCCCGGCCAGCGGCATCCGTGTACTCGAGCAGGTCCGAGGCCGCGCACGGCGGAAGTCGCCCGTGGATCGCTACGGCGAGCGCCACCAGCGCGTTTCGTCCGCGGACGAGACCCACCCCGGCGTGCGCCGCGCGCCCGTGGACCACCAGGGTCCGCTCCGCGCCACTGCCCTGGATCTCCAGCGAGGTGTCCGGCGGCAGCTTCACCGCGCGCACCGGTCGCAGCCACCCGTCCCAGTCGGGCGTCCCGGTCCGCCAGCGCAGCGTGAGGGTCGCGAGGTCCGGAACGATGCTCACCGCCTGGCCCGCCGCGAGATCCACGACCTCGATCGACCCGCTCGGCGCCTCCGCTCGCTCCTGGGCGAGGACGATCCACTCCGCCCAGGCCTTCTCTCCGACCACCACCGGGAAGTCGCTGTCCAGGATGAGGCTCAGGTCGGGCAGGGGGTACTTCTTCTTGTAGGCATCGAGGTCCTCCGCGCCGCGCTCCTCGTCCGTGCCGACCAGCAACCGGACCGTGTGCGTGCGCTGGAGGCCCGAGGTCCGCAGCGCGGCCATCGCCAGCAGCGCCTGAACCAGCGGGCCCTTGTCGTCCGCCGCCCCGCGCCCCCAGACCGCGCCGTCCTTGAAGGTCGCGGCGAACGGCGGGACCGTCCACTCGGAGGGGTTCACCGGCTGGAGATCTCCGTGCACCACCAGACCGAGGACGGGAGCTCCCTCCGGACCGGGCAGATCGATCTCGGTCATCGTCTCGCGATCCCGCACCACGAATCCCAGCTCGGGGCCGATCCGTGCGAGCCACTGCCGCTGCGCCGCCAGCGCATCCTGGTTCGTCCCGACGGTCTGGAAGGCCAGCACGTCGGTCAGGAGCGGCTCGAGGCGAGGCCGCCAGCGTGTCTGCAGCTCGCTCCACACCGTCTCCCCGGGAGTCGCGACCAGCGACAGGGCGATCATCGCAGAGATCATCACGGAGCCTCCGGGACGGCGTAAGCAACGCGGACCCGTGTCCGCGAGGTGACCAGCACGCACCCCACGACGAAGAGCGCGGCGAGGGCGGTGGCGGCGTCGATGCGCTCCCCGAGCAATAGCGCGCTCCACAGCAGCGAGCACACCGGCTGCGCGAGCTGGATCTGGCTGACCCGGGCGATGCCGGCCTCGGACATGCCCCGGTAGAAGGCGAAGAAGCCGAGGAACATGCTCAGCACCGCGACGTAGGCGAACCCGAGCCACGCCGTCGGCCCCGCCGACAAGCCGACACGGCTCACCACCCAGAGCGTCGGGAGCACGAGGAACGGCGCCGCCAGCACCAGCGCCCAGCAGATGACGTGCGCCGCCGGCATCTCACGGGCCAGGAGCCC
>DASXGF010000679.1:0-8759 GCA_036489275.1 Myxococcaceae bacterium
CGCGCAGGCCTGCGCCGACGAGGTCCGCGCGCGGATCGAGCGGCTCCTCGGAGGAATGCGCTGATGCCCCAGCAGTCTGCGGCCGAGTACCTCCGTCACGGTCAGATGCCGTTCTTCCGGCTTCCGGTGGCCGACCCCGCCAGCGCCTCGCCATACGCCGGGGTCGACGCGGTCCTGCTCGGCGTGCCCTACGACGGCGCGGTCACCTATCAGCCCGGGGCGAGGCTCGCCCCGTACCATCTGCGTCGGGCCAGCGCGCTGCTCCAGACGTTCCACCCGGTGCATCAGATCGACGTGTTCCGGGGCATCCGGGTGCTGGACGGCGGCAACGTGGCCTTCCCCCCCTTCGACGCTGCCGCGGTCCGGCACCTCGTCCAGGCGGAGGTGGCGGCCGTCGTCGCTGCCGGCGCAGCGCCGTTCGTGGTCGGCGGAGATCACTCCGTCGCGCTCCCGGCGATGCGGGCGGTCGCCGCGGTCCATGGCCCGCTGGCCGTCCTGCACGTGGATGCGCACCTCGACACCAGCGGCCCCGAGGTGTGGGGTGAGGCCTTCCACCACGGGGCGCCCCTCCGCCACGCCCTGACGGAGGGTCTGGTCGCCCCCGGGCAGCTCTTCCAGGTCGGCCTGCGCGCGTCGTGGGGTCACCCCGAGGAGGGCGCGCTCGTCGCCGCGCACGGTGCCCGGGGATTCCCGATGCAGGTCGTCGAGGCACGGGGCATCGAGGCGATTGCCCGCGAGATCCGCGCCGCCGTGGGAGAACGGCCGCTCTACGTCACCTTCGACGTGGACGGCATCGACCCGGCGTTCGCGCCTGGGACGGGGACGCCGGTTCCCGGAGGCCTCACCGCCCGCGAGGCGCTCCAGTTGCTCCGGGGCATGGCCGGTGCGCGCCTCGTGGGAATGGACCTGGTCGAGGTCTCTCCGGCGCTCGATCACGCCGACCTCACCTGCCATCTCGGCGCGTGGCTCCTGTACGAGGGCCTCGCCCTCCGCGCGCTCGCCGGTCGCTAGCGGGGGTCCGCGTGGGGGCCCCCCCTGGCGTCTCAGGCGACGATCGGGGCGAGGGCCTGCGCGATGCGCTCGGCCTGGGCCGGGGTGATCATCCCGGTCAGCAACTTGAGGAAGCGCGGGTGCTGCGCGCCGGAGACGATGTACTGCCAGCGGTAGGCGCGGAGCACGCCGGCCATCAGCTCCTTCACCTGGTTGCCCGTGAAGCGGGCCTCGGTGGTGTGGCAGAAGTACTCCACGTCCGCCGCGGACTGCGCCTGGAGGATGCCGTCGACCGCGCCCACCAGGCCGATGAAGTCGTTCACCGCGGCGTCGCGCTGGGCCGGGGTGAGGCCCTTGTCGCACCGGGTCCACTCCAGCTCGTCGAGGATCGCGTGCTGCGACTCCTCCTTCCAGTGGTAGAGGAACACGTCCTTGAACAGCGGCGAGCTCCCGGCGTCCGGCTGGATCGACTCGAGGTAGTGCACCTGGGTGAACAGCTCGATGTGGCAGGTGAGTGCCAGCACCGCCCAGGTGGACTTCCCGAGCACGACCGAGGCGACGTCGTCCGGGTTGGCCACCACGCGGTAGCCGCCGGGCATCCTCTCGGACATCATCCCCTCGAGGCGCCGGAACAGCTCCTGGTGCTTGAGCTCCTCCTGGCTGAAGCCGACCAGCGCTTCCAGCGCGACCTGATCGCCGAGCCAGTGCTCGCGGGACAGCTCCAGGACCTTGGCGTTGATCCACCGCTCGACGAGGCCGAAGATGTTGGCGTAGGTCCGGCCCTGGATCCGGCTCAGCAGCCGGGCGTCGGCCGGGCCGAGGAACTTCAGCCGGCCGATCATCGACAGACCCTCGGGCAGGAAGTGGGTCGCCTCGTCGAACTGCCGCCCGCGGATGACGTCCTTGTCGATGTCCCAGCGGATCTTCCGTGAGTTCTCGAGGGCCCGGCCGTAGCGACCGTCGGCAATCGAGCGGGGGGAAGGATTCACGTCGGTCTGCATTGCGCGTCCTTGTCTTTCGGGTTTTCGCGGGCGGCGCGACTGCCGCTCGCGACCGGAGCCATGAGCAGGCGGTGTGCCACGGGAGTAAGCCGAAAGAACCCAATGAATCCAAATGCTTGACGCACGGAGGATCACGCGAGAACTCGTGATCTCGCGAGATCTCGTGCCCGGGCGTTGCCTCGAGCGCTACGGCCCGCGCGCCTCAGCGGTGCCGGCGGATCCGGAGCGCCTTGATCCGCGAGGCCAGCGTCGACGGCGCGAGCCCGAGCAGCTTCGCCGCGCCGCTGTCCCCGGCGATCTGCCAGCGGGTCGCCTCCAGCGCGCGGCGGAGGTTCTCCCGTTCCAGGCGAGCGAGGTCCCGGACGGTGAGGACGCCCTGGAGATCCGGAATCGGGTGTCCGCTGCCGCCGGTCACGGTGACCGGAAGCGCGCGGTCGAGGTTGAGCTTGCCGTCGTGGGCGGTGATCACCGCGCGCTCGACGACGTTCTGCAGCTCGCGCACGTTCCCCGGCCAGGCGTACTCGCGGAGGCGCGCGATGGCGTCCGGCCCGATGGGTGCAAGCCGCTGACCGGTGCGAGCGGCGAACTGGCGCGCGAACGACTCGGCGAGCAGCGCCACGTCCTTTCCCCGCTCTCGAAGGGGCGGCAGGGTGAGCGGGAAGACGCTCAGCCGGTAGTAAAGGTCCTCCCGGAACTTCCCGTCGGTCACGGCCTGCTTGAGATCGCGGTTGCTCGCGGCGACGACCCGGACGTCCACGCTCCGCGTCCGCGAGCTGCCCACCGGCTCGAACTCGCCTTCCTGCAGGACGCGGAGCAGCTTCCCCTGAAGCTCGAGAGGGAGCTCACCCACCTCGTCGAGGAAGAGGGTCCCTCCGTCGGCCAGCGTGAAGCGCCCGTCGCGGCGCGCGGTGGCGCCGGTGAACGCGCCCCGCTCATGGCCGAAGAACTCGCTCTCCATGAGCGCGGCGGGAATGGCGGCGCAGTTCACCTTGATCAGCGGCTTGCCCTTGCGGCGGCTCGCCTCGTGGATCGCCCGGGCGAACAGCTCCTTGCCGGTGCCGGTCTCGCCGAGGATCAGCACCGTGGTGTCCGCCGGGGCCACCTGCCGGACCTCGGCGAGCACGTGGAGGAGCGCCGAGCTGGTGCCGAGGATCTCCCCCGACCGTCCCAGGTCACGGAGCTCGCCCTTGAGAAATTCGGTCTCGCTGGTCAACGTCGCGATGCGCCGCTCGGCCTCCAGCCGGTCGTTGACGTTCCGGAGGATGAGGGTGAAGTGCTTGCGGCCGTCGAGCTCGAACAGCGAGAGCGTCGCCTCCGCGGGGAAGGTGCTTCCCCCCATCGTCAGCCCGGCGAAGCCGCCCGGCACCCAGGCGCTCCGGCCTTCCTGCGGACTTTCCTGAAGCACGCGGCTCAGCGCTTCCACCCGTCCGGCGTCGGCTGGACTGATCAGGCCCGAGAGGGGCGTCCCCATCGCGAGCTCCGAGGGGATCTCGAACGTGCGTTCGGCCGCCGGGTTCATCCCGGTGACCCGCAGCTCGCCGTCGAGCTGGACGATCGCATCCAGCGCGCTCTCGATGAGCCCTCCGAGCTGCGCTTGCCGCGCCCGCACTTGTCGCTCGACGCGAAGACGCCTGAGCTCGGCCGCGGCGCGTCCGGCGAAGATCTCGAACACGGCCCGGCGCGTCGGGTCGTCGGGCATCGGCACGACATCCAGCACCGCCAGATGACCGAGGACGCTCCCGTCGAGGTCCATCAGCGGCACGCCCATGTAGCTGACCGCTCCTGCACCGCGCATGGCCGGATCGTTCGGGTAGAGCTCCACGATGCGCTCCGGGTAGTGGACCAGCCGCCGGTTGTCGATCACCACCTGGCAGGGCGTGCCGTCGACGGACTGCTCCCAGTCCTCGATCCACTGTCCGCCGTGCCAGAACGCGAGCGCCTTCAGACGTCGCCGCTGCGGATCGAACTCCGTCACCCACGCGCCGCGCGTTCCGAGCGCACCGGCGAGGTTCTCCACCAGGGCACGGAAGAAGCGCTCACCGATCTCGCTGGCCGTGCCCTCCAGGATCCGGGAGAGCGCGGCCTGCGTCGGCGAGTCCGGCGGCTGGTGGTTCCCGGACGACGGAAACATGGTTGCATCCTGCGCCCGTCCGGACGGCGCGTCGAGCGCCGCGGACCGCGCCTACTTCTTCTTGCAGGTGTCCTCGCCCATCTTCTGCCAGGCGCCCTTGTTCTCGATCTCGGAGGTCAGAGTGATCTCCTTCGGACCTTTCCGGCTGACCGTCGTCCGACTCTTCATCGTCTGGCCCATCATCGTGCCGTCCTCGGTCCAGACCGTCGTCCCGTCCTTCTCACCGTCGGACGTTCCGAGCCAGCTGCTGCCCATGTTGTCGAAGCCGACCTCGACGAGCTTGTTCTTCCCTGCGTCGTAGCCCCACTGGAGCATTCCCTTCCCCCCGGCGGGCATCGCGGCGTTCTTCTCCATCCGGAACACGCCGGTGTACGCGAACCCGTCGGCGACGGGAGTGATGTGCATCTCGGACTTCGTCTTGACCTGAGTGCCCGGCGACTGCGGGTTGTCCATGGAGCCGGAGCAGCTCCACGTGCCGGCCATGTCCTTGAACGCCTCGACCAGGGCGGGGGCAGGCTTCGGCGGGGTGGGCTTCTGCGCCGCGGCCTTGTCCTCTCCCAGGGCGGGAGTGGCGACGAGGAGGCCGGCGACGACCAACCGGATCAGCGTGCGCATGCGATGCTCCTCCGTGAAAGGGGCAGCAAGACTGCCACCCGGCCGCCTCGGTGAGAACTGAATCCGAATCCCGGTCTGGACGTCGGAGTCGAGGCATGGCACGGCTGCACTCCATGTCCCTGCTGCCACTGCTGCTCCTCCTCGGCGCCGGACCCTCGCCCGACGCCGGACGCCCGATGGCGCCGGAGGTCAAGACCCTGGTCGACCGGATGCAGGGCTTCTACGAGCGCACCCAGGACTTCACCGCCGACTTCAAGCAGGAGTACCACTACAAGTCCTTCAACCGCACCGTGATCTCGACCGGGACGGTGGCCTTCCAGAAGCCGGCGAAGATGCGCTGGGAGTACCTCACCCCATCGAAGCGGACCTTCGTCCTCTCCGGCGACCGGATCTACGCGCTCGACCCCGACGCGCAGACGCTCACCAAGGCCGCGCTCCCCACCAGCCAGCTCTCTGCCTCGGTGACCTTTCTCTGGGGAAAGGGGAAGCTCGCCGACGAGTTCGACATCTCGCGGACGGAGTGCAAGGAATGCCTGGGCACGCTGCTCACCCTGGTGCCGAAGAAGCCGGACGCGCGTTTCCGCGAGGTGCAGCTGGACATCGATCCCAAGACCGCCCAGGTCCGCCGGAGCATCGTCATCGACCCGGACGGCAGCCGGAACTCCATCACCTTCTCCGGCCTGAAGAACAACGTCGGGCTGCCGAAGGAGACCTTCCAGCTCACGCCGCCGCCGGGGACGCAGATCCTCGACACCACCACGGCCTCGGGGCGCTGAGCGGCGGCCCCTGGCCGGCCGCGCCGTTCCTGCTCGCGCTCGTGCTGGGCTGCGCGCACGCCGGCAAGCCGGACGTGGGCGCCGCGACGGTGACCCTGGCGCTGCGGTCCGGCCCGGGGCTCCCGGTGGAGGGGACCATCGGGGGGGCCAGTGCCGACGTCCGGATCGCCATCGAGGAGCCGCGGTCGCTCCTCTCCAGGGCCTGCCCCGGGGCGAGCGTGACGTCCGGGGTTCAGGTCCGCCTCCCCCTGCTCCAGGGCGGGTGGGAGACGCTGCCGGAAGTTCCGGTGACCGGCGTCACCCTCGGATCTCACCCACTTCCACCCTTCCGCGCCGCCGTGGTCCCCGGGTCGACCTGCATCCTCTGGCTGGGGCTCGACGTCCTCGGGCAGTCGGTGCTGGACCTCGACCTTGAGCGGAGCAAGGTGACCATCTCGCGGGCGACGCCGCAGCTCGGCGCGAGCCTCGAGCAGGCGCTGGTGGACGTGACCCGCGCGCCGGACACCGACCGGCTCCTCGCCGCGGTCCAGCTCTCGGGCACCTCGGCCACCGTGCTCCAGACGCTGGTGCTCGCCACCGGCCGCACGACCGAGCTCGCGCAGTTCCAGGCGCGGCTCCTCGGGGCGGAGAGCGTGCTCCGAGCGGTGCAGCTCGTGCCCGGGTGGGAGGCGTGCGACGTGGCGGTGCGCACCCGCAGCGACTGGACGCGCAGTCCCGTCATCGGGGCGCTCGGCCTCGAGGGGTGGGGTGCCCGGCGGGTGATCGTCGATCTGGTGAATGCGCGGATGACGCTGGTCCGTCCGAACGACGCGCCTCCGCCGCCCTGCCGCCAGGTCGAGGACGTGGGACCCGCGCCGCCACCCTCGAAGGAGCGCGAGCCTCGCTGACGCTGAGTCGCGAGCTCAGGCCGAGGCGACGGCGCGGCGCTCCGGGCGCTCCACCACGCGGCCCACCAGGTCGTAGTCGTGGGCCTCGGTCACCTCGACGGTGACGAACTCTCCCGGATACCCGAAGCCGTCGTTGATGTAGACGACGCCGTCGATGTCCGGCGCCTGGCCCTCGTGGCGACCCACCACGAGGTGCTCGGACTCGGGGCTCGGGCCCTCGACCAGCACCTCGATCCGCTTGCCGATCAGCGTGCGGTTCTGCTCGCGGTTAATCCGCTTCTGGACCGCCATGACTTCCCGCCAGCGGCGCTCGATGACCTTCTGGGGCACCTTGTCCTCGAAGTCGTAGGCCGCCGTGCCTTCCTCGTCCGAGTACTGGAAGCATCCCATCCGCTCGAAGCGCTGGGTGCGGACGAACTCCTTGAGCAGCTGGAAGTCCTCCTCGGTCTCGCCCGGAAGGCCGGCGATCAGCGAGGTGCGGAAGGTGAGCCCGGGGATTCGCGCGCGGAGCTTGGCCAGGAGCGCCACCAGGAACGCGCTGTCGCGGCCGCGGCGCATCGAGCGCAGCAGCCGGTCCGAGGCGTGCTGCAGCGGCATGTCCAGGTACTTGGCGATCTTCGGCTCGCGGGCCATCACCTCGATCAGCGCGTCGGGGAACACCCGCGGGTAGGCGTAGTGGAGGCGGATCCACCGCACGTCCACGGTGCACAGCGCCTCGAGGAGCTGGTGCAGTTGCGGCCGCCCCGGAAGATCGTGCCCGTAGGCGGTGAGATCCTGGGCCACCAGGTTCAGCTCGCGCACCCCGCTCGCGGCCAGGGTCCGGGCCTCGGCCACGAGGTCGTCGATCGGACGGGAGCGCTGCGCGCCTCGGAGCGTGGGGATGATGCAGAAGGCGCAGGCGTTGTCGCAGCCTTCGGAGATCTTGAGGTACGCCGTCCACTTCGGGCTGGAGTTGACCTTCGGGGTGCGGGCGTCGTGGACGTAGTCCGGATCGGGGATGACCTGCCGCGGGGCAGCCTCGGCGGCGAGGAGGTCGCCGATCTGCACGTAGGCGCCGGTGCCGAGGAAGTGGTCGACCTCGGGCATCTCCTTCGCCAGCTCCGGGCCGTAGCGCTGGGAGAGGCAGCCGGTCACCACCAGGGTGTTGCAGCGTCCGCTCTTCTTGAACTCGGCCAGCTCGAGGATGGTGTCGACGGACTCCTGCTTGGCCGGCCCGATGAAGGCGCAGGTGTTCACCACGATGACCGAGGCGTCCTCGGGTCGCTCGACCAGCGTGTAGCCGCGGGCGCCCAGGGTCCCGAGCATCACCTCGGAGTCCACCCGGTTCTTCGGGCAGCCCAGGGTGGCCATGTACAGCGCCTTGTTCTCTTCTCGTGTGCTCACAGCAATCCGTACTCGACGCGTTCGAAGTGGTCCCGGTCCCAGCTGAAGCGGACCGTGGCGCCGCTGGAATAACCGACCGACAGCTCGCCGTCCTCATCGAGTGAAACCGAGAGGGCCCGCCCCAGGGCGCAGCTCATCGCCGGCCAGTCCAGCACCCGTTCTCCCACCCGGCCCTTCACCCAGAACACTGCCAGTCGCATTTCCCGCTCTGGCGCGCAGCTCTCGTCCTGCCCGAAGGGGTCCTGGCCGGTCAAGACCGCGAGCAGGGTCTTGCCGTCCGGGAGCTGCATCCGCTGCGGCACGTACACCCGCACTGCAGCGGGGTCGACCGGGGTCTCGGAGACCAGAACGCGAAGCGACTGCTCGTTGAGAGGCCGGTCCCCCAGCACCCACTTGGGGTCCACCTGGCCGTTGAAGCCCACCCAGCCGCCCGCCCGTCCCTCGATGGTCTGGACCTCGGCGGGCGGCGGCGGGCGGATGCCGTTCCGAAACGTGGCCGGCAGGGCGAGGAGCTCCGGGGGCGGCGCGCCGGTCACGCAGGTGGAGATCTCCTTCGCCGCGGGGCCCGCGTCATCGGCGTCCTCGTAGGAGAGGCACAGCTCGAGGACCAGCGCATCGCGCGCCGGAAAGCGGGGAAGCGCGCGTGCGGGGACCGCCACCTCCAGCGTCATCCCCTTCTTCGTGCGGTGCACGGCGGCGTCCACCATGGCCAGGGTCGCCGGGCTCACCCCGTCCTCGGGACGCGGATCCACCTTCCCACCGGGGCCGAAGCGGAAGACCGACCCGCCCGCGGTCACCCCCGCCTCCGGGAAGTGCAGTGCGAGATTGACCCGGTCCCGGTCGGTGATGCTCTCGTCCACGACGTCGAGCGCGACGTAGAGCGTGTCCCGGAACGCGCCCACCCGGGCGTTGAGCGACGCGCTCGCGCCCTCCAGCGGCTTCGCGGTGAGGGGCAGGCCCCCCCGGAAGTCCCCCA
>DASXGF010000116.1:0-3967 GCA_036489275.1 Myxococcaceae bacterium
CTTCGGGCCCGACGGCAACCTCTACGTCTCGAATGTCGGGTTCGGTCCTCCTCCGGTGGGCCTCGGAGGGATCCTCAAGATCCAGCTGCCCGACGACGATGGCGGCCGGGACGACGACGACCCGGGCGACGACGACGACTGACCTTCGGCGGGTAGGGCTCAGCCGAACAGCTCGCGCACCTTCTCGAAGAAGGTCTTCGTCTGGGGGTGCGTCTGCTCGCCGGAGAGCTCGGCGAAGCGCTCCAGGAGCTCCTTCTGCTCGCCGCTCAGGTGGGTGGGCGTCTCGACCAGGATCCGCACGTGCTGGTCGCCGCGACCGCCCCCGTGAAGGTGGGGGATGCCCTTGCCCTTGATGCGGAACACCTTCCCGCTCTGCGTCCCGGTGGGAATCTTCATCCGGTGCTTGCCGTCGAGGGTGGGGACGTCGATCTGCGCGCCGAGCGCCGCCTGCACGAAGGACACCGGCACCTCGCACAGGACCTCGGTGTCCTCGCGCACGAAGATGGGGTGGTCCTTCACGTGGATGACCACGTAGAGGTCGCCGGGAGGACCGCCGTGCTCGCCCGGCTCACCCTCGCCCGCCACGCGGACCCGCGTTCCGGTGTCGACCCCCGGAGGAATCTTGACCGTCAGCGTCGTCTGGCCGTCCACCTTGCCGACGCCGCGGCAGTGGGTGCACGGTGTGGTGGCGGTCTGTCCCGAGCCGCCGCACGTCGAGCAGGGCCGGCTCACCGAGAAGAAGCCCTGCGTGTAGCGGAGCTCGCCTGCTCCACCACAGGACGGGCAGGTGCGCACCCGCTTGTCCGCGCTCCCGGTCCCCTCGCAGTGCTCGCAACGCTTCGGCTTGGGGATGCGGACCTGCACCTCCGAGCCGAAGGCCGCCTCCTCGAAGGTGACCTCGAGGTTGTAGCGGAGGTCGGCCCCGCGGGACCGGCCGCCCCGCCGCGACCGGGTCGCGCCGAAGATGTCCCCGAAGATCTCCCCGAGGACGTCGTTCAGGTTGGACGCGTTGAACCCACTGAAGCCCTCGAAGACGTTGCCCCCGTGGCCAAACCGGTCGTAGCGGGCGCGCTTGTCCGGATCCGACAGGACCTCGTAGGCCTCCGAGGCCTCCTTGAAGCTCTCTTCTGCCTGATGGTCGCCGGGATTCCGGTCGGGGTGGTACTGCAGGGCCAGCTTCCGGTACGCGCTCTTCAGCTCGACCGCCGTGCATTCCCGCGCCACACCGAGGACCTCGTAGTAGTCACGCTTCGTCGCAGAGGCTGCCATCGGTCGTGTTCGAACCCTTCGTCCCCACTGGAGGAACCCCCCGGCGCACACCCCGGGTGTCGCACCAGCATAATGCAGGGGAGTCGACGGGCAACGCGCGCCGTCAGACCTGCCAGATCCGCTTCGGCTGGACGTCCATGTCGCGGAGCCGTCGGCGGAGCCCGCGCTCGATGCTGCCGCGCGACGTCCATCGGGGCACGACGAAGTGCAGCTCCGCGGCGTACAGCCTGGCCGCGCTGGCCAGCAACGACCAGCGGTTCTCAAACCCATCGGCCTCGAGGGTCTCGGGCAGCACCACCTCGAGCAGCACGGGGGTGTGGTGGCTGTCTCCCTGGCGACAGGTCAGGTCCGGCCGGTGGTCCTCGAGCGTTCCGCTGAGCACCGATGGAGCCGTGTGCCCCGGGAGCCGGGCCTTCACGTCCGAGTATCCGAGCGTGCGGAAGTACTCGGCCATCAGCCAGAGGACGCGCCTCCGCGGGCCGTCGTGCAGGACGGCATCGCAGCCGTTCAACGGCATGCCCTGCATTTCGGACTCCGACTGGGAGCGTTCGACCTTCATTCCGGGAGTGAGAGTTTGAATCGGGAGGGAAACCGGCAATCCTTGACACCGGCACGCGCCGGAACGCATGGCTGGTCAGCGGGCATGACCTCCACCCTCGGCCGGCTCCTCGCCCTCCTCCGTCCGTCGACGCGCCTCGTCGTGGGGGCATTGCTTGCCTCGATGGTCAGTGCCGCGGCCGCCGCGGGCTACGCGTGGCTCATCGGTCCCTTGCTCCGGAGCGTCCTCCTCTCGGAGCCGATGCGACTGGCGGGCCTGTACACCTCGCCGGCCCGTGCCCGGTGGCTCCTGCCCGGGCTGCTCGTCGCGCTGGCGCTGGTCAAGGCGGCCACCCAGCTGCTCCAGACGGGGTGGATGCAGGTGGCCGGGCAACGCGCGCTGGCGAAGCTGCGCTCGGATCTCTACGCGCACCTCCTCGCCCTTCCGCCGGCGACGCACGAGGCGCGGGCGAGCGGCGACGTTCTCAGCCGTGTGACCGCGGACGTCGCGCAGGTGGAGTTCTCCGTCACCCAGGCGCTCACCCACTGGGTCCGGGATGCGCTCCAGCTGGTGGCGCTGCTCGGGGTGTGTCTGGTGCTCGACTGGAGGCTCTTCGCCCTGAGCTTCGTGGTCTTCCCCGCGGCGCTCATCCCCATCAGCCGGTTCGCCCGGGCGGTGAAGAAGGCGGCGCGCGCGACCCAGGGCAGCCTCGGCAACCTCACCGCGCTGGTCGCCGAGCAGCTGCACGCGCTGCCCATCGTCCAGGCCTACGGGATGGAGCCGCGGGTGCGCTCCACGTTCGACGCCGAGCAGGGCCGCTACCTCCGGGAGATGGACCGCTCGCTGCTCCTCCGCGGCTCGGCGAGCCCGTCCATCGAGCTCATTGGCATCACCGGCCTCGCGCTCGCGCTGGCGGTGGGGGCGCGGGCGGTGCGCGCCGACGCATCGCTGGCCAGCCACCTCATGTCCTACGTAGGCGCCGTGCTCCTCATGTACGGGCCGCTGAAGACGCTCTCCTCCACCGTCACCCAGGTCGTGGCCGGCATGGGAGCGGCGGAGCGGGTGTTCGAGCTGGAGGATCGTCGCGTGCCTCCGGACAGCGGCGACCCCGCGCCACCGCTCCGGAGGGCGCTGCGCCTCGAGGAACTCCGCGTGAATTACGGCGAGGTCGACGCGCTCCGCGGCCTGACGATCGAGGTGCCGGCGGGGAGGACGGTGGCGATGGTGGGTGCCTCCGGGGCGGGAAAGAGCACGCTCTACTCGGCGCTGCTCCGCTTCGTGGACCCGGCCGGCGGGCGCATCCTCTGGGACGGGCAGGACGTGCGCCGGTACAGCCGAGGCTCGGTGCGCGCGAAGATCGCCTGGGTCCCGCAGGAGCCCGTGCTCTTCGCCGGCTCGGTGCGCGACGCGGTCCGGGTCGGCAAGCCCGACGCCTCCGACGCCGAGATCTGGAGCGCGCTGGAGCGGGCGCACGGCGCGGAGTTCGTCCGCGCGCTCCCCCGCGGCCTGGACACGGCTGTGGGCGAGCGCGGCGCGCAGCTGAGCGGCGGGCAGCGGCAGCGGCTGGCCATCGCCCGCGCGTTCGTCCGCGAGCCGTCGCTCCTGCTCCTCGACGAGCCCACCAGCAGCCTCGACGCCGCGAGCGAGGCGCTGGTCCAGGCCGGTCTCGCCGAGCTCAAGGCCGGCCGGACCACGCTGGTCATCGCGCACCGGATGTCCACGGTCAGGAACGCGGATCTGATCGTCGTCCTGGAAAACGGCCGGGTCGTCGAGCAGGGCACGCACGAGCAGCTGGTCGCGCATGGGAACGTGTACCGGCGGCTCCTGGATCGCGGAGGCGCCGATGGGGCGGCGTGACCGCCGGGCGCGCGACGAGTCCGCGTTCGCCCACCGCTTCGAGAGCGCCGAGGTGCTCGCCGAGCTCCTGGAGATCGCGGGGTCGGAGCTCTCTCCCGACGAGGTGCTCGCCCGATTCCGCGCCGCACGCGCCGATGGGGCCGAGGCGCCGGCCGTCATCCCCACCCTCTTCCCCGAGGCCCCGCGCTTCCCGCATCCGGACGTCGCCCGCCGCCTGTTCCAGAACCTGCTCGGGCTCTGGGACGCGGCGGCCTCGCCCGGCTTCCGGCTGGCGAGCGAATCTCCGGCTCCGCGGTGGCCGCG
>DASXGF010000203.1:0-15554 GCA_036489275.1 Myxococcaceae bacterium
GACACCTGCATGCTCGCCGGCCTCGGGGACCGGGCCGAGCCGCGCCCGGACCTGGTCGAGTTCGACTACGGCAGCTACGAGGGCCGGACCCGGGCCGACATCCTCCGCGAGCGCCCGGAGTGGAACCTCTGGCGCGACGGGTGCCCGCAGGGGGAGACTCCGGATCAGGTCGGCATCCGCGCGGACCGCGTCCTGTCCGAGGTCCGCGGAGTGGAGGGGGACGTGGCGATCTTCTCGCATGGGCACATGCTGCGGATCCTGGCCGCGCGCTGGATCCGCTCTCCGGCCGCGTTCGGGGAGCACCTGGCGCTCAGCACCGCCTCGGTGAGCGTGCTCGGCTACGAGCACTCCTCGGAGGTCGTCTGGCTCTGGAACGACGTCAGCCATCTGATCTCCAGATGACCCTCGCCTCGCTCATCGCCGGGGGCTTCCTGGCCGCCGCGCCGGATGCGCCCGCGCTCGAGACGGGACCCGAGCTGCTTCCCCACCCCTCGCGCCTGTCCGCGCCCGTCCACGCACTCCGGCCACTCGGGTTCCATGCGACGGCCGCGCCGGCGGCGCCGCCCCGGGTGGGCCTGGTCCTGCTCGGAGGGGCCGCGGCGATTGCCGGGCTCGCGCTCACCGTTCCCGCGGTCAGCCACCGCGGCTGCGCGCTCTCCGGGCGATGCGCCGACGGGACCCAGGTGCTCGCCGCCGGCAGTCTCTTCCTCCTGGGGGCGGGCCTCCTCGCGGCGGCGGACGCGGGCGCCGGAACGGCACGGGTCGGAGGGTTCAGCGGGGCCGAGCTCCGCGCACGGTTCGGCCTCGACGTCGCGCTCGGCGCGCCCGGACCGCGACGCGCGATGCTGCGCTGGTCGCCGTTCCGCCTCCCGCGGGGCGGCGGCGTGAGGGTGGGCCTGGCCTTCTGAGGCTCAGTGCAGCGTGCGCGCGCCGGGAACGGCGGCACGCTGCGTCTCCAGCGCGCTCCGCAGTTCGTCCATCTCCAGCGGCTTCTGCAGCCTGGCCACGATGCGCTTGCTGTCGAGCGCCACCCGCTCCACCACCCCGTGGCCGGAGACGAGCATCACCCGGACCCCGTCGGCGTCGGAGCGGCGGTCGAGCGCCTGGAGGAACTCGACCCCGTTCATCACCGGCATCATCAGATCCAGCAGCACCACGCAGGGGCTCGGGGCGGCCTGCACCAGGTCCAGGGCCTCGATGCCGTTCTCCGCGGCCACCACGTCGTAGCCCGCGGACCGCAGCCGGTCCTGGATCGACCGCCGGAACAGCGCCTGGTCGTCGACGACGATGACGGTGAGGGGCGCGGGGCGGTTCATGGAAGATTCCTTCCTACTCGGATCTCGAGCGGCCTGGCGAGAGGTCGCCCGGACCCCCTCCCGGTAGCGGTTTCAGGGTGACGAGGGTCACCCCCCACCCGCCCCGTGCCTCGTCAGCCACCGCGTGCCGCAGGACGTCGTCCCGGCGGTCGAGGAGGGCCCGAACCCGCCGCCCCAGAGCCCCGGTGCCCTTCCCGTGGACGATTTCCAGCTGGAGCACTCCTGCCGCCCGGCACTCGGGCAGATAGGCCTCGAGGAGGGCGGGCACGTCCCGGGGGTGGAAGAGGTGCAGGTCCAGCCGGCCATCCAGTGGCAGCTGAACCGGCGCCTCGCCGTCATCCACCGGCGGACCCGGCGCGGGCGACGAGGAAGCGCGCCAGGGCCTCCGCCTTGGGGACGAGGGTGGCCACTTCGATCTGCTCGTCCCTGGTGTGGAAGCCCTTCCCGCGGGGGCCGAGGCCGTCGATGGAGGCGATGCCCATCCCCGACGAGGTGCTCGCGTCGCTCGCCCCGCCGATGAGCCCGGCCTCCACGCCTCCGAGGCCGGCGGCGCGAGCCGCGCGCGCGTACTCCTCCATCAGCGCGAGGTTCTCGGGAGTGCGCTCCAGCGGGTCTCGGTTCACGCCGCCCGACAGCTCGAGCCGGGTTCCAGGCACCGAGGCCGCAGCGCGCTCGGCCGCGTCGCGCAGCCGCTGCACCAGCGCCTCTCCGTCGGCGCGGGTGAGGTAGCGGATGTCAGCGTGCGCCTCGGCGTGCTCCGGGACGGTGTTCTTGCCGATGCCACCGGAGATGGTCCCCACGTTCACCGTGACGCCCCGCTCGTAGTCGGTGAGCTGCTGCGCGGCGTCCACCCAGCGGGAGACGGCCCAGATGGCGTTCTTGCCCTCGGCGTGGGCGTTGCCGGCGTGGGCCGCCTTCCCCTGACCGACCACGCTCACGTTCCCGGTTCCCTTGCGACGGGTGATGATCGCGTCCTGCGCCCGGCCGGACTCGAAGACCAGCGCGGCGCCGCTGCCGCCGATGGAGGCGCGGATCACTCCCGCGCCCTCGGGCGAGCCGACCTCCTCGTCCGAGACGACGACGATGCGCAGCGGAGGGAGTGCTCCGAGCCCGCCGGGGTACGCCTCGGCGAGGCCGCGAAGGGCGAAGGCCACCACCACCAGCCCGCCCTTCATGTCGAGCACGCCGGGGCCGCGGCGGAGCGCTCCGTCCACCCGGTATCCCTCGAACGTTCCGGGCGGGAAGACGGTGTCCAGGTGCCCGAGGAGCGCCACCGGCGGGAGGCGCGGATCCCCGGAGGTGCGGAACACCCGGTGATCGGCGAAGCGGCTGCTGGAGACCGCGGTGGCCTCGACGCCCGGCAGCGCCAGCAAGGCGCTCAGGCGCCGGCCGACCTCGAGACCGCCCTCGCGGTTGTCGGTGAAGGAGTTGACCTCGACGAGCCCGCGGAGCGCCTCCTCGAAGGCGTTGTCGCGGCCGCGCCACCACCCCGTCCAGCTGTCAGTGGTCATCAGACGCCCCGGTTTAGCCGAAACCGGCCGGACGATGCTGCTAGCGTGACCGGACGCGATGGCAGACGTGGTGACCAGCGCCGCCGGCGAGCTTCGTGTCAGCGTGGTGCAGCGCGAGGCCGGCGCCCGGCCGCCGCTGCTGGTGGTGTTCTGTCACGGGTACGGCGCGTCCGGTGAGGACCTGGTGCCATTCGTCCCCGAGCTGCTGGAGCGGGAGCCGCGGCTGGCCCCGGTGCGCTTCGCCTTCCCCGCGGGCCCGATCGAGCTCGGCCAGGCCGCCTGGGGCGATGCACGTGCCTGGTGGCCGCTGGACTGGATGAAGCTCGCTGCTCTGTCCCGGAGCCCCGAGGGGCGCGAGGCGCTCCGCGACGAGGTGCCGGAGGGGTTGGTCTCCGCGCGACGCAAGCTCCAGGGGTCGATCGACGCGCTGCTCGCCGGCTCGGGCGTGACGCCGGAGCGGGTGGTGCTCGGTGGATTCAGCCAGGGCGGGATGCTGGCCACCGACCTGGCCCTGCACTGGGAGCACCGCCCCGCGGCGCTGGTCGCCCTGAGCGCCGTCCCGGTGGCCGCGGACACCTGGCGGAAGCTGGCGCCGCGGCGGGCGGGCCTGCCGGTCATCCTCTCCCACGGGCGACAGGACGCTGTGCTCCCCTACTCCCAGGGGGAGGCGCTGCGAGACCTCCTCTCCGCGGCCGGCCTGGCCGTGGAGTTCATCCCCTTCGATGGGCCGCACACCGTCCACCCGGACGCCCTCGACCGGGTGGCGCAGCTGCTGGGGAGCCTCTTACCTTCCTGAAGGCCATGCCCTCGCCCTTCAAGCGCTTCACCGGCACCGATCGCTACCTGACGAACCCCGCGCTGCAGGCCGCGGTGAACTGCGCGCTGTCCCTGGAGCGGCCCCTCCTGGTCAAGGGAGAGCCGGGCACCGGAAAGACCCTCCTGGCCGAGGCCATCGCCACCGCGGTGGGGCTTCCGCTGCTCACCTGGCACGTGAAGAGCACGACCCGGGCCCAGGACGGCCTCTACGTCTACGACACCGTGCAGAGGCTCCACGACAGCCGCTTCGGAGACGGGGACGTGAAGGACGTCGGCCACTACATCCGCTGGGGGCCGCTGGGGCAGGCCTTCCGCTCCCGGGGGCGGGTGGTCCTGCTCATCGACGAGGTGGACAAGGCGGACCTCGAGTTCCCCAACGACCTGCTCCACGAGCTGGACCGGATGCGCTTCCGGGTGATGGAGACCGACGAGGAGATCGTCGCCGCCGAGCGCCCGGTGGTGGTCATCACCAGCAACAACGAGAAGGAGCTGCCCGACGCCTTCCTGCGCCGGTGCGTCTTCCACTTCATCGACTTCCCTGACCTCGAGCTCATGAGGCGCATCGTCCGGGTGCACCACCCCGCGCTCGACGACACCCTGGTGGACCAGGCGCTGGAGGTCTTCTACCAGCTGCGCTCGCTCACGCGGCTCCGCAAGCGCCCGAGCACCAGCGAGCTCGTGGACTGGCTCGCAGTGCTCCAGGCGGCGGGCGTCCAGAACGTGAAGCTCGAGGCCCAGCTGCCGTTCGTGGGCGCGCTGCTCAAGAAGGAGCAGGACCTCGAGGCCTTCGCCGAGGCGGCGGGCGCGCGCCGGGCGCGGGGGTGAGATGTTCGTCGAGTTCCTCTACCAGCTGAGGCGGCACAAGGTTCCGGTGGGGGCGCAGGAGGCACTGGCGCTCGCCCGGGCGCTGGAGGTGGGCCTCCACGACAGCTCGCTCGAGGGCTTCTACGACGTGGCCCGGGCGCTGTGCGTCCACACCGAGGTCCACCTCGACGCGTTCGACCAGGCCTTCCTCGCCCACTTCAAGGGCATCGAGGCGAAGGGCGAGGCCCTGGCCGAGGAGCTGCTGCAGTGGTTGCGCGACGCTGCCCGGAAGCCTCCCCGCGAGCGGACCCCGGAGGAGGCGGCTGCGCTCGACGCGCTGGACGCGGCGGCGCTGCAGACCCTCTTCGAGCAGCGGATGCGGGAGCAGCACGAGCGCCACGACGGCGGGAACCGGTGGATCGGCACCCGCGGCACCTCCCCGTTCGGGAACGCGGGGAAGGCGAACGCGCCGGAGGGCTTCCGTATCGAGGGCGACGGCGGAGGACGGAGCGCGCTGAAGACGGCCGACGCCCGCCTCTACCGTGGCTACCGCGACGACCAGGTCCTGGACACCCGGGCGATGGGCATGGCGCTCCGCAAGCTGCGGGCGTTCACCCGGGAGGGCGTGCCGGACGAGCTGGACCTCGACGAGACCATCGACGCCACCGCGCGAAACGCCGGCGAGCTCGAGGTCGTGCTCCGGCCTCCGCGGCGACCGGATACGCGGGTGCTCCTGCTGCTCGACGTGGGCGGATCGATGACGCCACACGCGCACCTGGTGGACCGGCTGTTCAGCGCGGCTCGCCAGGCGACGCACTTCAAGGAGCTGCGGACCTTCTACTTCCACAACTGCGTCTACGGGCGGGTGTACCGGACCGAGCGCTTCTCCGACCCCATCCCCCTGCCCTCGCTGCTGGCCGACTGCGGGCCGCACTGGAAGCTGGTGATGGTGGGAGACGCGCTGATGGCGCCCTACGAGCTGATGCTGCGCTCGACCGGGACCGACCTCTTCGACCCGGACGGGCCGGAGGGCATCGTCTGGCTGATGCAGCTGGCCGAGCACTTCCACCGGCACGTCTGGCTGAATCCGGAGCCGCAGAGCGCCTGGTGGGCGCAAACCGTGCGCACCATCCGCAAGGTATTCGCGATGTTTCCGCTCACCCTGGGCGGGCTGGGGGAAGCCGTGACGCACCTCGCCCGGCGGGGCGCCGCCCGGGTCTGACGCGGATGCACGAGGGTGCTGGAACCGGGGTGGGCCCCGGGACTAAGCATCGCCCCATGCCCTCAGTTTCGCCTCCCAAGGTGATGAACATCGCCGACCTCCGGAGAGCGGCGATGCGGCGGCTCCCACGCGCGGTGTTCGACTACGTGGACGGCGGCGCGGACGCGGAGAACACGCTCCGCTCGAACGTCTCCATCTACGACCAGGTCCTCTTCCGGCCGCGCGGCGCAGTCGTCTCCCCACGCGCGAACCTCGAGACCACGGTGCTCGGGCAGCGCTTCTCGCTCCCCTTCCTGCTCGCGCCGGTCGGGAGCACGCGGCTGCTGTACCCGAAGGGCGAGGTCGAGGCGGCGCGGGCCGCGGCTGCCGCGGGCACGGGCTACATCCTCTCCACCCTCGCCGGGACCTCGCTGGAGGAGGTGAAGGCGGGGAGCAACGGAACATGCTGGTACCAGGTCTACCTGGTCGGAGGCCGCGAGGTGGCGAGCGCCGCCATCGAGCGCGCCCGGAAGGTGGGCTACAGCGCCCTGGTCCTCACAGCGGACACCGCCATCTCCGGCCTGCGGGAGCGCGACTACCGGAACGGCGTCGCGCAGCTCGCGGGAGGCAACCTCTTCCGGAAGCTTCCCTATGTCTGGAACGTCCTCTCCCGGCCGGGATGGCTGCTCGGCTACCTCGGCGACGGCGGGCTGATGAGCTTCCCGAACGTCGTGCTTCCCGACGGGCCCATGCGCTACGCGGCGGTGGCGGCCGCTCTCGAGCAGTCGGTGGTCTCCTGGGCGGATCTGAAGTGGATCCGCGAGCTGTGGAAGGGCCCCATCGTCATCAAGGGAATCCTCACCGCCGAGGACGGCGAGCGCGCCGTGGACGAGGGCGTGAGCGCGGTCATCGTGTCCAACCACGGAGGACGTCAGCTGGACGGGGTCTTCCCCGCGCTCCGGGCGTTGCCGGAGGTCGTGGCGGCGGTGCGCGGACGCATCGACGTGCTCGTCGACGGGGGCATCCGGCGCGGCGGTGACATCGTCAAGGCGCTGATCCTCGGCGCGAAGGCGGTGCTGGTCGGCCGGGCGTACGCCTACGGTTTGGGCGCTGCGGGTCAGGCCGGCGTCACCCGCGCCATCGAGATCTTCACCGCGGACCTGAACCGGACGCTGCGCCTCCTGGGCGTGGCATCGCTCTCCGAGCTCGACCCGTCGATGATCGAGCTGCCGGCGGACTTCGCCCCCGGACGAAGGCGTCTATCCGGGGGGATGGCGGACGGTGGTCGGGCACCGGACACCGCGAGCGAGCGGCGCGTCACCGACGTGCACTGAGCGGCAGCCTGACAGCACCCGGGTGTCTGCTGAGGCATGCTCGCGCCCCGAGGTGAACCGATGACCCGTGCGATCGCGCTTTCCTGTCTGCTCGCCGTCGCCGGCGCGCCCGCCCGGGCCGCAGAGACGAACGAGGCCGCGGCGCTGCAGGCCGCCGAGGCGTGGCTGAAGCTCATCGACGCAGGTCAGTACGGCGCCTCGTGGGACGAGGCCTCGGCGTCGTTCCGCAAGGCGGTCTCCCGATCGATGTGGGAGAAGAAGGCCGCCGCCGCGCGCGAGCCGCTGGGGAACGTCCTCTCCCGGAAGGTCGCCTCGAAGCAGCTGACGCACGAGCTGCCCGGAGCGCCCGACGGCACGTACGTGGTCCTCACCTTCGACACGCGGTTCGAGCACAAGGAGCGCGGCGTCGAGACCGTGACCATGGTGCTCGACGATGGGCGCTTCCGTGGGGCGGGCTATTTCATCCGCTGAGAGCGAGCTCGGGCTCGGGCCGGACAGTGCGCTCCTGGTCCTCACCGGCGCGGGGGTGTCGGCCGAGAGCGGGCTGCCCACCTACCGCGGCTCGGGAGGGCTCTGGCGCTCGCACGCCTTCGAGCGGCTCGCGTCGCCCGAGGGCTTCCACGCCGACCCCGCGCTGGTGTGGCGCTTCTACTCCGAGCGGCGAGAGGCGGCGCTCAAGGCGCTGCCCAACCCGGGCCACCGGGCGCTGGCCGAGGTCGAGCGGAGGCTCGGCGAGCGCTTCCTCCTCGTCACGCAGAATGTGGACGGGCTGCACCGGCGGGCCGGCAGCGAGCGGCTCATCGAGATTCACGGGCGGCTCCTCGGAACCCGGTGCTCGGGGTGCGGCCGACCGGAGAGCCCGGACGAGACGGCCTACCCGGAGGGGCAGGTTCCGAGGTGCGAGCGCTGCAGCGCCGCGCTCCGGCCGGCGGTGGTGTGGTTCGGCGAGGCGCTCGACCCGGCTCACCTCGAGGCGGTGGACGACTTCCTCGACCGTTGGCGCGGAGAGCGGCTGGTCTTCCTCGCCGCGGGGACCTCGGGGGCGGTGTGGCCGGCGGCGGGCCTGGTGGACGTGGCGCGTTCCCGGGGTGCGGAGACCTGGCTGGTGAACGCCGAGCGGGCGGACAACGCCGGCCGGTTCGACCATGTCCGGGAGGGCCCGAGCGGCACGCTGCTTCCGGCGATGCTCGGGGCGTGAGCGGGGCTGCCCCGGTGGGTCCGGGGCGGCCACCGTGAGACGGAAGGCCCTAGCTCAGCCCGCCGGGCGGATGCCCGACGCGCACGCTGTCCGGCCCAACGGAGACGTGAGAACGCGAGAGCCAGTGGCAGTGCGCGCAGTAGCTGTAGCTGGTGCCAGGTGTCATCCGCACCGCCAGCTCCCCACCGCAGAGCGGACAGCCCGCGGGAAGGGTGAAGTCGGCGGTCTCTTCCTGGCGATCGACGGTGCCATTCAACATGGAGAATTCCTAACGCAGGCGCTGGGCCGCGCAACGTCCGGGAAGGCCTCGAATCTTCGAGGCCTCAGTCGCGCTTGAACTTCACGGGCGTGAACTCGGCCTGGAAGGCCTGCCCCGAGTCGATGATCCCGTTCGACTCCAGCTTCCGGATGAGGTTCCGGACCCTGTGCTGCCACCCGGGCCACAGCCGGCCCTTCTCGTACATCGCGTGGTACTTCACCGGGTTGGGGATGATGGTCGCGAGGAACGCCGCCTGCTGCACGCTGAGGTTGCGCGGGTTCACCCCGAAGTAGTGCCGCGAGGCCTCACCCAGCCCGTTGAGCCCGGGGCCCCACTCGATGATGTTCAGGTAGATCTCCATCAGCCGCGCCTTCGGCAGCGAGGCCTCGAGGGCGACGGTGAAGAGCGCCTCGCGCACCTTCCGGGCGAAGGTCCGCTCGCGAGAGAGGAAGAGGTTCTTCGCCAGCTGCTGGGTCAGCGTGGAGGCTCCCCGCACCCGGCTGCCCTCCGCGGCGTCGATGATGCTCTCCTTCATCTCGTCGAAGTCGAAGCCGGGGTGGAACCAGAACCCGGCATCCTCGCTGGTGGTGACCGCCCGCGAGACGTAGCGGGGCAGCTCGGAGATGGGGACGAAGTTCGGGTTCTGCGGACCGACCCAGATCTCCCGGGCGTGGCCGGCGGCGTCCACCGGCCGGTAGATGAACGGGCCGCGGAGGAAGAAGGGCGTCGACTTCGAGGCCGCGCGCAGACCTGCCAGGTCGAGCTTCACGTCGAGCAGCCACTGCTCCGGGTCCCGAACCGGGCCGGAGACCCGCACCCGCGCGTCGAGCAACCCGGGGATGCGCGGCGCCTCGTCTCCGAGGCTGAACTGCGGGGGCAGAGCATCGACCGCGTCCTGGTACCGGAGCTGGTCCACCCGCGCCTCCGCCCGGAAGCGGGGAACGCGCGTGCCCTCGTAGACGCCCTCGAGGTTCACCCGCAGGGAGTCGTTCTCCCCGAAGCCGATGTGCCCGTCGCGGAGGCGGACTTCCCGGCTGCCGCGGTCCCAGTCCACCGTGCCCGCGCCGGACAGACGCCAGGGTCCGACCGGCTCCGAGGCCAGCCGGCTCCCTTCCAGGTAGAGGCGGTCGATGCGGCCGGAGACCTCGAGCTCGCCCCGCTTGAGGTCCGCCGGGAGCACCCCGTTGATGCGCGCGGTGACCGAGCCCGCGGTCGCGCGGACGCCGATGCGCTGGCCGAGCAGCTCGATGAGGGGGCGGAGCGGCATCGCCTCGAGTGCGCCCTCCACCTGGAAGGGCTGCTCCCGCACCCACCGGACCGTGGAGCGCGCCTCGCCGCCGCCGTCCCGCTGCACCACGACCTCCAGCACCCGCGCCGAGTCCGCCCCCGAGACCTCCACCTGGGCATCCCAGGCCCCGAGGTCGAGCGGGTGGCCGTCCTGGCTGGACACCAGCTCGACGCGGAGGTCCTCCACCTCGAGACGGGGCAGCCGGGCAGAGCTCCCCGACGCGGGCGTCTCCTGGCCCGGCGCGGGGGGCTTCGCCTTGAGGCGCCTGGCGAGCGCGCTCAGACCCTCGAGGTGCGTCCCCGGGCGGACCACCACCGTGCGCATCTGCACCAGGCCCGGCTCGAGCCGTCCGGCGAGCAGCGCCGTCCACCGCGGGCGGACCCGGACACGCTCCATCTCGAGCACCACCGGCGCTCCGGGCTCGGGCGCGATCCGCACCGGGCCGAAGCTGAGCCGGAGTCCCCAGTCGACGTCGCTGTGGCTCCCCACCTCCACGGCCCCGAGCCGCGCGGCGAGCGCCGCCTCGACCCTGTCTCGGAGCCGAGAGCGCACTGCGTTCGAGTTCAGGATCGAGTGCAGCGCCGCGATCGCGCTGAGCAGCGCGAGCACAATGACCGCCGCCCGCTGCAGCCAGCGGCGACGCCGCGCCCGTCGTCGGGCACGAGGTGGACGTGGCACGGGTGTGCGCGTCCACGCTGAGCTCGTCGGCGTGGATGGGGCAGGTCGCATCGTCGGCGGGTGCGACCGGAATCCTAATGTCCCGACGGGACTTGCGTCTGCCCGGACGCCCGGTCGGAAGGCGCACTCTCGTCCGAAAGTTCGCTTGCGCGTGCACACATGGTGGGCGTTAGGGTGTCGCCATGACGACCCGCGCCCCCATCGCCCTCATGGCATCCGTGGGACTGTTCGCCCTGGCCGGCTGCAACCAGTACGACCAGCTGATCGCCAAGGACCAGGTCTGCGACGCCCGCTGGGCCGACTACCAGGCGCAGCTGCAGCGACGGGCCGATCTCGTCCCCAACCTGGTCGCGACGGTGAAGGGTTCCGCGCAGCACGAGGAGAAGACGCTGACCGAGGTCACCGAGGCCCGGGCCCGGGCGACCGGCATCACGCTCAGCGCCGAGGACCTCCAGGATCCGGAGAAGGTGGCCGCCTTCCAGAAGGCCCAGGACCAGCTCCGCGGCGCGCTCTCTCGCCTCCTGGTTGCGAACGAGGCCTACCCCGACCTGAAGGCCAATGCACAGTTCCACGACCTGCAGGTCCAGCTGGAGGGCACCGAGAACCGCATTCTCCGGTCCCGGGAGCAGTACAACGAGGCCGTGCGGGACTACAACACCGAGCTCGGGAAGATCCGCGGCGCGGTGGTGAAGCGCGCGACCGGCGGGACCTTCAAGCCGCGCGTGTACTTCCAGGCTTCATCGGACGCGCAGCAGGCGCCCAAGGTGACCTTCTGATGCAAGCGCGGGCCTGGGGCCCGCTCTGCGCGACCCTGCTCCTCCTCCTCGTCGCCGGTCCCGTCCGGGCATTCAACGTCCCGAAGCAGACCGACTATGTCACCGACACCGCGGGCGCCCTCAGCCCGGCAGAGCTGAGCGACCTCAACAACCGGATCGGCGACTACGAGCGCCAGTCCACCAACCAGATCTTCGTCCTGGTCACGCCCTCGCTGCAGGGTGAGCCCATCGAGGACGTGGGCTACCAGCTCATCCAGACCTGGCATCCGGGGCAGAAGGGCAAGGACAACGGCGTCGTCTTGATCATCGCCACCGGCGACCGGCGCATCCGGATCGAGACCGGCAAGGGCGTCGGCGGCGAGCTGACCGACCTCCAGTCCAACGACATCATCCGCCGGCGCATCGCGCCGCTCATGCGCGAGAACCGGGTCCACGACGCCATCCTCGCGGGTGTCGACGGCATCGCCGAGGCGCTGTCCGGGTCTTCCACCACGCCGCGGCAGCCCGGTCAGGGCCCTCTGAACGTTCCGCAGCAGCCCCCGGTGGTCCTCCCTCACTGGTTCGACCTCTGCTTCTGGGGATTCATCCTCTTCGTCGTCGTGATGCTCCTCCTCCGCTCGAGGCACCCCCGGCGGCGCACCTACTGGGGCGGCCCACCGTTCATCGGCGGCGGCTGGGGAGGAGGAGGAGGCGGCGGCGGCTGGGGCGGGGGCGGCGGCGATGGAGGCAGCGGGTTCGGCGGCGGAGGCGGCGGCGAGGGCGGCGGGGGCGGCTCGAGCGACAGCTACTGAAAAAAAACGAGGCGCCGTGGGGAGGGGAGAGTGAACCCACGGCGCCCCGTGGCCCCAGGACAGCAGGCCGCCTCGACCTCGCACCGGAGCCAGTGCAGTCGGCATGCCGGGCAAGAGGCGGCGATTTGCCTGGGACAAGGGCACCAGCAGGCATGGGTGCAACACGTTGCACCCCCTCCCGGAGTTGCACCCGGGTGTTGCACCCCGGGTTGCACCCCCTGCTCACGCCGCGCGGAAGCTCGCCGGATCCAGGTGGAAGCGGCGGCACCACCGCTGGATCTGCATCCGGGCCACGCCCATCTGTCGCGCGACCGCGCTGACGTTGCCGTGGTGCACCCGGAGGAGCTCGATGAGCTCGGTGCGTCGGCTGACGTCCGCCTCGCTGAGCGGCCGCGTCGCCCGGCCGGCCATCGGGTCCGGCTGCGGCTCGGGCGCCGTCCGCACCACCTCCGGGAGGTGTGCGAGCTCGATGCGCCCGTCTCCGGCGAGGGCGACCGCCAGGGCGAGCGCCTTCTCCAGCTCGCGGACGTTGTGCGGCCAGCTCCAGCGGAAGAGCGCCCGGGCCGCCTCCCGCGAGAAACGGACCTCGGGCGGAGCCCCGGCGCGGCGCAGGAGCGCGGGGATGAGCAGGCCGAGGTCCGAGCGCCGGTCGCGTAGCGGCGGCAGCTCCACCTCCAGGCCGGTGAGGCGGGCGAAGAGGTCGCTCCGGAAGGCCTCCTCCTCCACCAGCGCCGCGAGGTCCCGGTGCGTGGCGGTGACGACCCGGAGATCGACCCGGACCGGCTGTGCCGCGCCGACCGGCTGGACCTCGCTCTCCTGGAGCACCCGGAGCAGCTTCACTTGCAGCCCCATCGGCAGCTCACCGACCTCGTCGAGCAGCAGCGTCCCACCGCTCGACGCCCGCACCAGGCCGGGCCGGTCCTCCACCGCGCCGGTGAACGCGCCCCGGCGCACACCGAACAGCTCGCTCTCCGCCAGCGCCTCGGGCAACGCGCCGCAGTTCACCGCCACGAAGGGCCCGGTGCGTCCGGACCAGACGTGGAGCGCGCGGGCGGCGAGCTCCTTCCCGGTGCCGGTCTCGCCCTCGAGCATCACCGGCACCCGGGTGGGCGCCACCCGGGCCAGCGCCGACCAGGTGGCGATGAGGTCGGGATGGAACGACTGGCACCCCAGCTCCGCGGCGCCCGGCGGGAGCGCCGGGGGCGCGTCCTCGGCGGCATGCTCGTCGAACACCAGGAAGGTCTGACCGCACTCGATCGCGTCGCCGGGGTTGAGCACCGCGCGTCGCTGCGGGGTTCCCTGGATTCGAAGGCCGTTCTTGCTCCCGGCATCCTCGATGACCCAGCGGCCGAGGACTCGGCGGAGCCGGGCGTGGAGCGCTGACATCCGGTCGTCGGGGAAGCTCAGCCGGAGCACGCCTGGGGGTGCATCCGGGGGAGCGCGGCCGAGCCACACCTCCCCGGCCCCCGGCAGCTCGACGACGCGAGGTGGCTCGAAGGGACGGTCACAGGCGAGCGCGACGACCAGCTGGCTGGTGCGGGCAGGGCGCGACGACGGCCGGCCGTCCGTCTCGGACCTGGTGGCATCGGTACGGGACACGTCAGAAGTCTGTGGCGGTCCACCCCACCTTGTCGACCGGCTCGATCTTGAGGCCGCTGCGCCCTTGATGGATGAGGTGCCCACCGCGCGGAGGCTTGCCCACCGGGCCCTCACGCTCGGAGATCCAGTCGTTCACCGCGTCGCGGAGCTCGACCACGGTCGTGTCCTGATCCGCCACCGCGTCGAGCGCGGCCTTGCTCTGGCGCGCGAGGGTCAGCGCACGGCTCTGCGCATCCTCGGCGTCGCTCGCGTTCCAGATGGCCTGCGCCAGGGTGAAGCGCGTCTCGGCGATCTCCGACGCGCTCCGGTTCTGGCGGATCTGCTGGTCGAGCCGTCGCTCGATGGCGGAGATGGTCTGTCCGCTCGGATCGGCGAACTCCGGCGCCGACCCGCCACCACCGCCCGACTCCAGCGACGCCAGCTGCAGCGGCGCGGCATTCGCTGCCGCCCCTCCCGCTGGCGCCATGCCGGCGGTGGCGCCAGTCGGCGAGAGGGCCAGGAGCGGGCCGGTCGACCCTTCCCGCTTCTCGGTCAGCGCCCGGTAGAGAGCCTCGACCAGGCCACGCAGCTCCGCGAGGCGATCGAGATCCAGCGTGGGACCGCGAACCGCAGCCTGTCCGGGTGGTTCCGGCAGCTGCCGACCGATGGTCACGACCTCCGGTCCGCGCGGCGCGATGGCCGCGCCGATGACGGGGGTGGTCGCGCTCACCGCCGACGCCCGTGCCGGCGCCGGCGACTCCGGGACCCCGGTGACGAGGGCTCCAAGCTGCGGCGCTCCGGTGCCGATCTGCGCCACTGGATCGGCAGGATCCATCCCGTCGACCTGGAACTCGTAGGCCGGAGGAAGCCAGGTGGCCGCCTGGGCAATCCCCACCGGCGCGGCGTTTCCCCGGGCCATGGCCATGAGCAGCACGCCCATCGAGGCGGTGAGGGCGAGCGATCCACCCACGGTGCTGCCCTTGCGCACTCCCGGGGCAGCGAGCGCTTCGATGAGCGGTGCCAGCGTGGGGGGACGCTGCTCCCGATCCGGGCTCAGCGCCGCGGTGAGGGCCCGCCGCAGGCGCTGCGGAACGGCTGCCGAGCGCACCTCGACACCGGGACCTCGCGCCAGCCGCGCCTCCAGCGACTCCCGCGACGCCCCTCGGCTACCGTAGGGACGGACGCCGAGCAGTGCCTCGTGGATCGCCACCGCCAGGCTGAACTGGTCGGCCCGCGGGTCGAGCGGCTCGCCCCGGTGCTGCTCGAGCGGCATGTAGCCGGGCGTGCCGGGCTGCAGCGTCTCGGGGCCCGGGTCCGGTCCGGGGCTTCCGGCGGTGATCGCCAGCCCGAGATCCGCGACCCGGAGGCGTCCGTCGCGTCCGACCAGAAGATTCTCCGGCTTCACGTCCCGATGCACGAGTCCTGCATCGTGGATCGCCTGCAGCCCGCGCGCGGCCTGGAGAAACATCCCGCGGATCTCCGCCGGGTTCCGCGGGGTCCGGTCCAGCCAGCTCCGGAGTGTCTCACCCTCGACGTGCTCGAGCGCGAGATAGACCTCGTCGTCCCAGGTGCCCACGTCGTGCACGGCGAGCACGTTGGGATGCGAGACCCGGGCGAGCGCCTGGGCCTCGGACACCAGCCGCTCACGGCGAGCCTCGGGATCCTTGCCGGCGGCGCGGAGGAGCTTCAGCGAGACGCGCCGGTCGAGGGCGAAGTCGTGGGCACGGTAGACGACGCCCATCCCGCCGCTGCCGAGGCAGTCCAGGACCACGTACCGCCCGAGGGTGGCTCCCCGGGGAAGGCGTGGAACCTGGCCCCCGACCCCGTCATCGGGCGTGGCGCTCGCCGTGCGTCCATCGACGGACGCCTGGCGACACACCTCACCTTGTGGGGCCTCTCGAGCCATTGCTGTCTCCCGAGGGAAACGGCGACCGAAACTGTAGATCGCGCGGCTCGCGAGCGGCAAACCGGGACGTTGACCGCCCAACGACCCGGATCGGCCGG
>DASXGF010000210.1:0-2960 GCA_036489275.1 Myxococcaceae bacterium
CCTCGGCGAGGAGGTCCATCGTCCGGGTCGAGCCCTCGAGCGTCCCCTCCAGCGGGAGCAGCGCCACGTCGGCCTGTCCCGTGCGCAGCGCCTCCACCGCGCTCGCCAGCGTGCCGTGGCCCTCGAGCAGCGCGCCTCCCCGCCGGACGCCGTAGCGCGCCTGCGCCGCGAGCTGTTCCGGGCTTCCTTCCACGCCGAGGAAGGCGACCCGGAGCGGCACCGTGTCCAGCTCGAGCAGGTGGCTCTGCTGCTGCGACACGGACATCTCGATGATCAGCCGGTAGAGCCGTTCCGACTGGTGGGTGTCGAGCCCGAGCTCGGCCGCGGTCTCGCGTGCCCGCTGGAGCACCACCGCTTCACGGCCCGGGTCGCGCAGCGGCACGGCGGCGGCGATCTTCGCCCGGGCGGCCTGCTGGCCCAGCTGCTGCCGCTCCCGGAGCAGCGCCAGGAGCGAGCGGTCCAGCGCCTCGATGGCCTGGCGGATGCGGGCGAGCTCGGCGTCCTGTTCGTCCACGGTGCGCGGGGAGTCTTGCACTCTGCTATGAGGCCGGCCATGGAGAACACCCGCACCCTCGCCCAGGTGGACCCGGAGATCGCCGCCCTCGTCCGGAAGGAGACCGAGCGCCAGGAGGAGGGCCTCGAGCTCATCGCCTCGGAGAACTTCGTCAGCCCCGCGGTGCTGGAGGCCGTCGGCTCCGTGCTGACCAACAAGTACGCGGAAGGATATCCCGGCAAGCGCTACTACGGCGGCTGCGAGGTCGTGGATCAGGTCGAGACGCTTGCCATCGACCGCGCGAAGAAGCTCTTCGGCGCAGAGGCCGCGAACGTGCAGGCGCACTCCGGCAGCCAGGCCAACATGGCCGCGTACATGTCCGTGATGCAGCCGGGCGACACGATGCTCAGCCTCGACCTGAACTCCGGCGGTCACCTCACCCACGGGATGTCGCTCAACTTCTCCGGGAAGCTCTACAAGGTGGTGCACTACGGCCTCGACCGGGCCACCGAGCGCATCGACTTCGGTCAGGTGCAGTCGCTGGCGAAGGAGCACCGCCCGAAGATCATCGTCGTCGGCGCCTCGGCGTACCCGCGGACACTCGAGTTCGCGAAGTTCCGGGAGATCGCCGACTCCGTGGGGGCCATCCTGGTCGTGGACATGGCCCACATCGCCGGCCTGGTCGCCACCGGGCTCCACCCGTCTCCGGTGCCGGTGGCCGAGCTCGTCACCACCACGACCCACAAGACGCTCCGCGGTCCGCGCGGAGGCATGGTCCTGGCCAAGGAGCCCTTCATCAAGGGCGTGAACAGCAACATTTTCCCCGGCATCCAGGGCGGACCGCTGATGCACGTCATTGCCGGGAAGGCAGTGTCGTTCCACGAGGCCCTCCAGCCGGAGTTCGCCGCCTACCAGAAGCAGATCGTCGCCAACGCGAAGGCGCTCGCCGAGTCGCTGCTCCGCGGCGGCCTGCGCCTGGTCTCGGGCGGCACCGACACCCACCTCATGCTCGTCGACCTGCGCCCCAAGAAGCTCACCGGCAAGGTGGCGGAAGCGGTCCTGGGCAAGGCCGCGATCACCGTCAACAAGAACATGATCGCCTTCGACCCCGAGAAGCCGATGGTCACCTCGGGCATCCGCATCGGGACCCCGGCGCTCACCACCCGCGGAATGAAGGAGGCGGAGATGGCGAGGGTGGGCGGGCTCATCGTCGAGGCGCTGGACAGTGCCTCCGACGACGGCGTGCTCTCGCGCGTGGCCGGGAAGGTCCACGAGCTGGCCAGGAGCTTCCCGCTCTACGCCTCGCGTCTCCGGGGTTGATTTGCGCTGTCCCTTCTGCAAGCGCGACGACAGCAAGGTCCTCGACTCGCGCGAGTCGGCCGAGGGGACGGTGACCCGCCGGCGCCGCGAGTGCCTCGGCTGCCACAAGCGCTTCACCACCTACGAGCGGGTCGAGGAGCTCATGCCCCTGGTGGTGAAGAAGGATGGCCGTCGCGAGCCGTACGATCGGGAGAAGCTCATCTCCGGGCTCCAGAAGGCGGTCGAGAAGCGGCCGGTGTCGATGGCCCAGCTCGAGGCCCTGGTGGCCGAGGTGGAGGCGCGCGTCCTCGAGCGGGGTGAGAAGGAGGTTCCCTCCAGCCTCGTCGGCGAGGAGGTGATGCGCCGGTTGCGCGCGCTCGACCAGGTGGCGTACGTCCGCTTCGCATCGGTGTACCGGAGCTTCCGGGACATCGAGGAGTTCATGGACGAGCTGAAGGGCTTACTCGATGACCACGGCGCCGACGCCACGCGGAGGACCCGCGGGCGACTCGAAGACTGACGCCGCTGAGCTCCCCGCGGGGGCCGAGGCATGGATGCGCGAGGCGCTCGCCGAGGCGCGCCTGGCCGTGGGCCGCACACATCCCAATCCCGCCGTGGGCGCGGTGGTGGTGCGTGACGGGCAGATCGTCGGCCGTGGGCACACCGCGCCCGCCGGCGGTCCCCATGCCGAGGTCCGGGCCATCGCCGACGCCGGGCCCCGGGCGCGCGGCGGAGATCTCTTCACCACGCTCGAGCCCTGCGACCACTATGGGCGAACCCCACCGTGCACCGAGGCCATCCTCGGCGCGGGCGTCGCGCGGGTGTTCGCCGGCTCGGCGGACCCGAATCCGCTCGTGGATGGCCGCGGCGTGCGCCGGCTGCGCGAGCTCGGGATGCCGGTCTGGACCGGCCTGCTCGCGGCGGAGAGCGACGCGCTCAACCGGCCATTCTTGAAGGCGATGCGCTCGGGGCTCCCCTGGGTGACGCTGAAGGCCGCGGTCTCGCTCGACGGCAAGCTGGCCACGGCCTCCGGTGACAGCCGCTGGGTGACGGGGGAGGCCGCACGTGCCGAGGTCCACCGGCTCCGGAACGTCGTCGATGCCGTGCTCGTCGGCGCGGGCACGGTACGAGCGGACGACCCCTCACTCACCACCCGCCTTCCCGAGGG
>DASXGF010000260.1:0-2240 GCA_036489275.1 Myxococcaceae bacterium
CCTGGAGGAGGCGGACAGGCTGGGGCTGAGCCGGCACGTGACCCTGGAGCTGCTCGGGGGCTCCCTGAAGGAACAGGCGGCGCGCTACGCCGACGGTTCGCCGGCGGCCCATCTGCCGCTCGGCGTACCGATGGTGGTGATCCACGGGACGAAGGACAACGTCGTGCCGCTGGCGATGAACCGGAGCTTCGCAGAGCGAGCGAGGAAGGCCGGAGACGACCTCCGGCTCCTGATGCCCGAGGACGTGGACCACTTCGACGTCATCGACCCGAGGTCGAAGATCTGGCCCCAGGTGGTGGAGGCGCTCGGGACGCCGTGAGCCCATGCGACTGAGCGACATTCCGTTCGGGGTGACGGACTGGGCGGCGGTGGAGCGGACCGAGCACCGGGGGGACACGGGCTTCGCCGTGTGGCGGACCCGGCAGTTCGGCGACGTGCGCGTTCGGATGGTGGAGTACTCGCCGGGCTACGCCGCGGACCACTGGTGCGCGAAGGGGCACATCTTGCTCTGCCTGTCTGGGGAGCTGAACACCGAGCTGGAAGACGGGCGCCGGTTCAGGCTGACGCCGGGGACGAGCTACCAGGTCGCCGACGGGGCGGAGCGGCACCGGTCGTCCACCGCCATGGGCGCGACGCTGTTCATCGTCGACTGAGCTCGAGGCTCAGCGCAGCCGGTACGCGCGGCGTGGCTCCTTGCCCTTCTCCGTCCGCACCACCTCTCCGGCCGGGAGGAAGGTGAGGTGGGCGTCCGCGGCGTTCAGCGCGCCGTCGTTCTCCAGATCGAAGAGCCGGAACTTCCCCGACCCGACCGGCACCAGCTCGAGCCGCCAGGGGACGCCACCCGCCCGCGTGCCCCGCCAGACCAGCCGCTCGCCGTCGCGTTCCACCGTGAACCGGCTGGCGTCGGTCTCGACGTACGTCCCCACCAGCGGCTCCAGCTCGGCCGTGGGAACCGGCGTCCCGCGCGGCAGCACCGGGAGCCGGGTCGACTGCGCGGCGACCACCACCCAGGCCCCGTTGCGCTCGATCCACGTCGAGCTGTTGCGGAGCCGCAGCTCCGTCCCGTCCGGCCCCGGCCCGTGGTGCGTGGTCTGGACCACCACCGCCGTCCGTCCCTCGTACACGCGGACCTGGGTCGACTCGATGGTCATCTCCCGTCGCACCTCGCTCCCCCGGGCGAGGCTCGCCAGATACGCATCGCGCTGCTCGATCGCCCCGGTGCTGTGGACCATCACGAAGCCGGGGGCGATGAGCGCATCGAGCGCCTTCCGGTCGCTGGTCTGGAGCGCCTCGCGGAGCCGGCTCACAGCGGCCTGCACCCGGGCCTCCGGCGTCGACTCGTCCGGGGAGGCCCCGGCGAGCAGCAACGGCACCAGCGCGATCAGGCCGCCGAGACTCACAGACCCCGGATGAAGCCGCCGTCGACGGCGATGGCCTGGCCGGTCACGTACGCCGCCTGCTCCGAGGCGAGGAACGCCGCCACGGCGCCGAGCTCCTCCGGACGCCCGAGCCTCCGCGCCGGGATGTGCTCGGCCAGCGTCTCCTCCGGAATGCCCAGCTCGGCGATGCGCTCGGTCGCGGTGTACCCGGGGAGGAGCGCGTTGACCGTCACTCCCTCCTCGGCCACCTCGGGGGCGAGCGACTTGACGAGGCCGAGCAGCCCCGCGCGGAGCCCGTTGGAGACCGTCAGCCCGGGGATGGGCTCCTTCGCGGCGGACGAGGTGATCAGGACGATTCGCCCCCAGCGCTGCTCACGCATGCCGGGGAGCACCGCGCGAATGGCGTCCACCGCGCTGAGCCACAGCGACTGGAAGCCCTGCTGCCACATCTCGTCGCTCACGTCGGCGAACCGTCCCTTGGGCGGCCCCCCGGTGTTGGTCACCAGGATGTCCAGCCCGCCGAGCCGTTGCCGGGCGGTGTCGATCAGCGCCGTCGCCGCGCCGGGCACGGTGAGGTCGCAGGCCAGCCCCAGCTGCGCGCCGAGCTCCCGCGCCGCGGCATCCACCCGCGCCTTGTTCCGGGCGCAGATCGCCACCCGCGCCCCCTCGGCCACCAGCGCCGCCGCCACCGCCCGGCCGAGCCCGGTCGACGAGCCGAGGACCAGCGCACGGCGATCTCGCAGTCCGAGGTTCATTGGAGCCTCTCTCGCAGGAAGGGGGTGAGGCGCTCGGCGACCAGGGCCCGCGCCCGCGCCAGGTCCACGTCCGAGGCCGAGCGCGCGCCCTCGGCCAGCTCGGACA
>DASXGF010000282.1:0-4184 GCA_036489275.1 Myxococcaceae bacterium
GAAGTTCTCCTTCGCCTGGGAGACCCTCCGCGAGCTCCAGGCCTCGGACCTCTTCGCGGGGGTCGCCGGCTACCAGGCCGCCCCGGTCGCCTGGACGGGACGGCCCGACCCCGAGGAGCTCCCGGCGCTCCTCGTCACCGCCAGCTTCCTCGACGTGCTCGGTGTCCGCCCGGCGCTCGGGCGTGGCTTCCTCCCCGGCGAGGACCAGGCCGGCGGCCCGCGCGCCGCCATCCTCACCGACGCCTTCTGGAGGACCCCGCTCGGCGCCAACCCCGGCGTGCTCGGCACGACCCTCAGCCTCGGCGGCGAGCCCACCACCGTGGTCGGCGTGCTTCCCCCCGGCTTCCCCTTCGCGCCGGGAGGCGAGGCGCGGCTCCTGGTCGCCGTCCAGCCGCAGGGCGAGCGCGCCACCCGCCGGAACCTCAACTGGATCCGCTCCATCGCCCGGCTCCGCGACGGTGCCACCGTCCCCCAGGCACGAAAGCAGCTGGCAGCCTTCGAGGATGCCCTTCGCGAGCGCTTTCCCGACGCGATCGGCGGCGTGGTGACCGACGTGGCCCCGCTCCGCGACGAGCTCGTGGGCCGGGTGGAGCCGGTGCTCGTCCTCCTCTTCGTCTGCGTGAATCTGGTGCTCCTCGTCGCCTGCGTGAACGTGGCCAACCTCCTTCTGGCCCGCGCCGCCGGCCGGCAGAAGGAGCTCTCCATCCGCGTCGCGCTGGGCGCCGGGCGCGGGCGGCTGGTCCGGCAGCTGCTGACCGAGAGCGCGCTGCTCGCCGCGGCCGGTGGCGCGCTCGGGCTGCTCGCCGCAAAGCTGAGCCTGCCGCTGCTGCTCGCCGGGATTCCCTCCCGGGACCGAGCGGGGATGCCCTTCCTCGACCGCCTCGGCGTCGATTGGCGCGTCCTGGCGTACGGCGCCACGGTCGTCGTCCTCACCACCCTGCTCTTCGGGCTCCTTCCGGCGCTCCGTGCCTCGCGGCCCGAGGTCCAGAGCGGCCTCAAGGATGCGGCTCCGGCTGGCTCCGGTCCGCTGCGCCACCGGGTGAGGGATGTCCTGGTCGCGATGGAGATCGCGCTCGCGGTCATGCTGCTCGGCTCTGCAGGCCTCATGGGGAAGAGCCTCCTCCGCGTGCTCTCCACCGACCCCGGCTACCGGCCCGAGGGAGCGGTTGGCATCGAGCTCTCCGTCGCCGAGCCCGGCGCCGCCCAGACCCCCGACGCGCTCGTCTCGCTCAGGACCCGCCTTCAAGAAACGGTCGAGGCCGTCCCCGGCGTCTCCGCCGCTGCGCGAGTGAGCCGGATGCCGGGCACGGGCAACGCCGTCTCGCACAGCTTCGTCCGCCCCGACCGCCCGCGCCCGACCGGACCCGAGCCCGAGGCGTACGTCCGCGAGGTGAGCCCTGGCTACTTTCGCGCCGTGGGCATCGCCGTCCTCGGCGGCCGGGACTTCGGGCCCGAGGACGGTCGGAGTTCGGCGCGGGTCGTCGTCATCAACCGGGCGCTCCAGCAGCGGTACTTCCCGGACGAGGACGCCATCGGGAAGACGATCCGCCTCGTGTCCTCCGACGTGCCCATCACCGTCGTCGGCGTGGTGGGAGACCAGACGCTCGGCGGGCTCGACGAGCCGCGACCCCCCATCCTCTACGACCCGGATACTCAGTCGGTCTCGCCACGCTGGACGCTGCTCGTCCGCTCCGCCCGGACCGGGATCGCCGAGGAGCTCCGGCGCGCCGTCCGCGATGCGGCGCCCGGCCTGGTGGTGGGGCCCGCGCGGCCTCTCGACGACGTCCTCCAGCAGGCCCCGAGCATGTTCCTCCGGCGCTATCCGGTCTTCCTCCTCGGCGTCTTCGCCGCGGTGGCGCTGCTCCTCGCGTGCGTCGGCATCTTCGGCGTCGTGTCGTTCGGCGTCGTCCAGCGCACCCGCGAGTTCGGCGTGCGGATGGCGGTGGGCGCGGCGAGGGGCGACATCGTCCGTCTCGTGCTCCGCGGGAGCAGCGCGCCGGTCGTCGCCGGCGCCACGGCCGGCCTTGCGGGATCGGTCGCGCTGGCCACCGTCTTCCGGGGCCTGCTCTTCGGCGTGGTGAGCTCCGACCCGCTGGTCCTCGGAGCCGTGGTGCTCGTGCTCACGGCCGTCGCCGTGGCGAGCGCGTGGCTCCCGGCGCTCCGCGCCTCGCGCGTGGATCCGGGCGTGGCGCTGCGGTCCCTCTGACCCCTCCCACCGGCGATCCAGCCGCCCCGGATCCGGAACCGCCACGCGCCGGCCTCTCGATCGTCGAGCCACAATCGCAGACCCCGACCGGCGTGTGCCTTGCAGCAAGTCGCGGCCCGGGAGGAGCCGAGCACATGGCGTCTGAGCAACCACAGCGCGGACGGTCGGACGAACGGACGGGCAGCGTGCTCAGGGAGCTGCGGCGCGACGTCGGGTACGCGGTCCGGCAGCTCCGTCGCGCGCCCGGATTCACCGCGGCGGCGGCCGGCACCCTCGCGCTCGGCATCGGAGCGACCAGCGCCATCTTCAGCCTGGTCTGGGCGGTGCTCCTCAAGCCGCTTCCGGGCGTCGATCCTGCGAGGACGGTCGCGGTGGAAGCGCTCTTCCACGGCACGTCCGGCGGCGTGTCGGCCGGAGCATTCGCCGAGTGGACGGCGCGATCGACCCAGCTCGAGCACCTCGCCGCCGTCGCCGCCACCAACCTCAACCTGAGCGAGAGCGGATCGCCGGAAAGAGTCCTCGCCGAGCGCGTCTCGGCAGACTTCTTCCAGGTCTTTCACATCCCCCCGCGACTCGGCCGGCCGTTCCTGTCCGAGGAGGACTCCCCGGGGCGCGAGCACGTGGTGGTCCTCTCCGAGGGCCTCTGGCGGAGGAGGTTCGGCGCAGATCCCGCCGTGCTCGGGCGCGCGCTGCGGCTCGGCGCGGAGTCGTACACCGTCGTGGGAGTCATGCCTGTCGGCTTCGACCCGCTCATGGGGGGCGCTCAGCTCTGGGTGCCTCTCGCGCTGACCCCCGAGCAGCGCTCGAATCACGACGAGCACTACATGCAGGCCTTCGCCACGCTCCGTCCGGGCGCGAGCCTCGCCACCGCCGGGCGCGAAATGGACCGCATCTCCACCGAGCTGGTGCAGGAGCATCCTCGGGACAGCACCGACTGGACCGCGCGCGTGACACCTGGGGGCAGGTACCTGGTCGGCGACTCGGCCCGGCAGCTCTGGGTGCTCCTCGGAGCGGTGCTGGGCGTCCTGGTCATCGCCTGCCTGAACGTGGGGAACCTCCTGCTGGCCCGCGGTGCCGCCAGGACGCGCGAGCTAGCGGTGCGTGCCGCGCTCGGAGCCGCGCGGTTCCGCATCGCGCGTCAGCTGCTCACCGAGAGCCTGGTCCTGGCGCTCGTCGGTGGCGCCCTCGGGCTCGCTCTCGCCACGGGCCTGGTCCACGCTCTGCGCGTCACGGCCCCGCCCGACGTCCCTCGACTGGATCAGGCCGCGCTGGACTGGGCCGTCGTCGGCTTCGCGCTTCTGGTGACCCTCGGGAGCAGCCTGCTGTTCGGCCTCCTCCCGGCGATGCGCGCGGCCAGGCTCGACCTGCACGGTGCCCTCCAGCGTGCGGCGGCGACGCAGACCGGCGGCGGTCGGGACCGGCTCCGGGGCTCGCTGGTGGTGGTCGAGGTAGCCCTGGCGTGCGCGCTGCTCGTGGGAGCCGGCCTCCTCGTCCGAACCGCGCTCTACCTCCAGCGGGTCGAGCCGGGCTTCCGACCGCAGGGTCTCGTCGTCGCGCGCCTGTCGCTTCCTCCCGGGGCCTACGACGGACCGGAGGTGCTCCGCTCCACCTTCGCCCGACTGGCGGGCTCCCTCGAGGCGATCCCCGGCGTCGAGGGCGCGGCCGTCGTCACCGCGGCGCCGCTCGGGGCCGAGCAGTCGAGCAACGGACTCGTTCCGGACGGCAAGCCCAACCTCCCCGAGAACCGGATCATCTCGCTCCTGCGGGTGACGACCCCCGGCTATCTGCGCGCCATGGGCCTCCACCTCCTCCAGGGCCGCTTTCTCGAGGCGACCGACGTGCGCGGCTCCGAGCGGGTGATGGTCATCTCGCACGCGCTGGCCCGCGCGGCCTTCCCGGGGCAGGACCCGATCGGCAAGCGCATCTCCTGCTGCGAGGGAACGCCCGAGGCTCCGATCTTCAAGACCGTCGTCGGGGT
>DASXGF010000332.1:0-7422 GCA_036489275.1 Myxococcaceae bacterium
CGAGGTGTCTGACACCTCGGGGCGAGTCAGGCGTCCGGGTCGAACTCCTCGGCAGTCCGCGGGGCGCCGGGGAGTTCGCGGTCGAGTGACTGGCGGTAGTGGATACAGCCACGGAGGAACTGCGGCCACTCGGGGACCGCCGGAAGCGGGTCCGAACGCTCCGGGAGTAGCCCCCAGAGCTGTGGATGGTGCCAGCAGAGCTCGTGCGCCGACGCGTCCCGGTGCTCGCGGATCCCCGTCCGGAGGCGCTTCACCTCCGCCACGAGCTGCGGGTGGTTCATCGAGTCGAGATCCTCGTCCATCCCAGGACCTTCATCTGGCGCTTCCGATCGGGCCGACCGGCACCTTTCCGGCGCCGTCCCGGTCGTTCCGGACCACGGTGCCGCCCTTCATCACGAAGAACAACCGCTCCATCACCGCGATGTCGCGCGTCGGATCACCGGGCACCGCGACGACGTCCGCCAGCTTGCCCGCCTCCAGCGTGCCTCGGTCCGACACCCCGAGAAGCGCCGCGTCGACCGAGGTCGCGGTCCTGATCGCGGCGAGCGGCTTCATCCCGGCCTTCACGAAGATCCCGAACTGGTTGATCTGGCTTCCGTGCGGGCACACGGCGGCGTCGCTGCCGAAGGCGATCTTCGCGCCGCGGGAGACCGCCTTCTTCAGCGTCTCCTGCGCCTTGCTGTCCGCCGCTGCCGCCTTCTCGATGATGTTCGCCGGCGCTTTCGCGTCCTTCAGCCGCTGCATGATGCAGGGCAGCGGCGTCGGCACGAAGTACGTGCCCTTCTTCTTCATCAGGTCGAACGCCTCGTCGTCGAGAAACGAACCGTGCTCGATCGAGTCGATGCCCGCCCGGATGGCCCGCTTGGCTCCCTCGGCACCGTGGGCGTGGGCCGCCGTCTTCCGGCCCAGGGCGTGCGCCTCGTCCACCAGCGCGTCGAGCTCGGCCTGGGTCAGCTGGGGTGAGTCGACCTTGTCCGCCTCGGAGAGCACGCCTCCGGTGGCGCAGGTCTTGATGACGTCGGCGCCGTGCTTGGTGTCGAAGCGAACCGCGGCGCGGATCTCGTCCGGGCCGCTGGCGACGCCCTGCTCCGGCCCCGGCTCCTTGAGCAGCTCGGGTCGGTACCCACCCGTTGGATCGCAGTGGCCACCGCGCGCTCCGATGGCGTTCACTGCCACCAGCATCCGCGGTCCGAGGATGGTCCCGGCGTTGATCGCGTTCCGGAGGCTGACGTCGATGAGATCGCTCGAGCCCACGTCGCGCACCGTCGTGAAGCCGGCGAGCAGCGTACGCCGGGTGTACTCCGTCGCCCGGAGCGCCTGCTCGGGGACGGGCTTCTTGAAGGAGTCGAGCTGGTCCTGCTTCCAGTCCAGGCTCGACTCGAAGCTCAGATGGGTGTGGGCATCGATGAGGCCTGGCAGCAGCGTGGCGTCGCCCAGGTCGATGACCCGCGCGCCGGCGGGCACGGTCGCCGCCGATCCGGCTGCGACGATGCGCCCGTCGGAGACGATCACGACGCCGGGCGTCACCATCGCCTCGGCCTTTCCATCGTAAAGGCGCGCCGCGCGGAGCACCGTGACCGGCTCGGCTGCCCCGGCAGTCAGGGCGAACAGCGGAGCGAGGAAGAGAGCCACCCGGGGGATCGAGGCGGGACGCAAAGCACGAGGGTCGAGGAGCATTCTCCGGTCATCGCACGATTCCCCCGTCGGTCGCCTGGCGGAAGTTGCGAGCTGCGTCCTTCCACCAGTGGATGGCGGACGCTCTGTAACGGAGCGCTGCGACCGGCGGACAGCAGGCGCGTGCCCCGCATCACGCCGGGCGCGTTCTCGCAGTCCAAACGGAGTTTCATCCATGAATCGCACCCTCCTGCTCGGCGCCGCGGTGGCCGGGCTCCTCGGCGCGGCGACCACCGCCAAGGCCGATCCCATCCCGAAAGAGAAGCTGAAGAAGATGGCCGTGGTTCCCTGCTACGGCGTCAATACCTGCAAGGCGCTCGGCCAGTGTTCCGGCGAGAGCCACGCCTGCGCCGCGCAGAACGAGTGCCGCGGCCAGGGCTGGGTCGCCGTCCCGAAGGATGCCTGCGTCGCCATTGGCGGGTCCCTGACGCCGGTCGCCGCGCAGAAGTGACACCCCGGTCCGGGCGCGCCGCTCGTCGTGCGCGCTCCGGTCCACTTTCCAGAGAGATTCCGCCATGAACCTCCGCCTCATTCTTACTGCCGCCCTCCTGACCACCGGCGCCGCGCGCGCCCAGCTCGCGACGGGAAAGGTCCTGACCCTCGAGGCCGCCCGCCGCATCGCCGCAGCCGCCGTGGTCGAAGCCCGGGCCGATCGCACCTCGGGCATCGCGATCGTCGACGCCGGTGGCGCGCTGGTCTACTTCGAGCGCCTCGACGGCACCTTCCCCGCCGCCGCCGAGGTCAGCTTCGGCAAGGCCCACACCGCGGCCACCTTCCAGCGCGCCACCAAGGACTTCGAGGACGCGGTCCGGAATGGTCGCGTCGCGCTCACCGGCGTGAAGGCGATGACTCCCCTCCAGGGCGGCGTGCCGATCGTCGTCGACGGTCAGGTCATCGGCGCGGTCGGGGTGAGTGGCGCCACCAGCGCGGCTCGCGACGAGGCGATTGCTCGTGCCGCGGTCGCCTCGGTGGCCCAGCTCGCGGCGAGCGCCCCGAGGAGTGCGTCGGTCGCTACCCTGCCCGCCGCCACCGTGAAGGCCGGCTTCGCCAAGGGCTCGGTCCTGCTCGATCGCGGGGACTACCAGGTCCACGCCAGCCGGCGCGACACCCCGGGGAAGGCCGAGGTGCACCAGATCGACACCGACGTCTTCTACGTGCTCGAGGGCACCGCCACCTTCGTAACCGGCGGCAAGGTGCCCGACCTCGCGCCGACCGCGCCAAACGAGCTCCGTGGCAGCAGGATCGATGGCGGCGACGTCCGCACGATCGGGCCCGGCGACGTCGTGGTGGTCCCGAGTGGCACACCGCACTGGTTTCGCGAGGTGAAGGCGCCGGTGCTCTATCTCGCGGTGAAGGTCGCCGGCGATGGGGTGGCCCAGTGAGCGCCCGCTTCCGTCTGCTCGTCGCCTCGGCGGCGCTGCTGGTCGGTCTGCTCCCGCTGCTCGCCCAGGCGCAGGTCACCGGCGATCCGCCTTTCCAGCGGCCCGACGCCATCGTGGATCTCCGCACGCGTGTCGGCGCGGATCTCCTGAAGGCCAGCTGGCGATTCCACGAGGCTCGCATCGTCCCCGGCACCAACCGCGCACCCGGCCCCGATCTCCGGGCCTCCGGAGCTCCGGTGAGCACACAGGACCTCGAGCCGCGTGCCGGCGCGGCCGACTTCGACGACCGCTCCTGGGAGCGTGTCGATCCGCCGGCGCTCGAGACCCGCCGCGGGAATGGAAAGGTGAGCTTCGCCTGGTACCGGCTCGCGCTCACCGTGCCCGAGCGCGTCGGTCCGATCCCGGCAGCCGGGACCACCCTGGTCCTCGAGGTCGTGGTGGACGACTACGCCGAGATCTGGATCGACGGGAAGCTGCCCGCCGTTCTCGGCCAGAGCGGGTCCGGTGTGGTGCGTGGCTTCAACGCTCCGAGCCGCGTCGTCCTCACCCGCGACGCCCGTCCCGGAGAGACCTTCCAGGTGGCAGTGTTCGCGATGAACGGGCCGGTCTCGGTCGTGCCCACCAACTTCCTGTGGTTCCGCTCGGCCACGCTCGACGTGTACCGCAGCCCCGCGGTGACCCGGCTTCCCGCGCCGAGCCTCACCGTCGAGCGGAGAGACCCCGCACTCGACGCCGTGGTCCCCACGACCGCCAGGCCCGAGGCGCTGGCCACCGGCTTCAGTTTCACCGAGGGCCCGGTCTGGAGCCCCGACGGCGACCTCCTCTTCAGCGACCCGAACGAGAACGCCATCTACCGCTGGAACCGCGACGGGCAGGTGTCGATCTTCCGCACGAAGAGCGGCTACGCCGGCGTGGACATCTCCGAGTACAAGCAGCCGGGGAGCAACGGCCTCACCTTCGATCCGCAGGGACGGCTCACCGTGTGCCAGCACGGCGAGCGCCGGGTCATCCGCATCGAGCCCACCGGCGCGATCACCGTCCTTGCCGACCGGTACCAGGGCAAGCGCCTCAACAGCCCGAACGACCTCGTCTACCGCAAGGACGGCACGCTCTACTTCACCGACCCGCCGTTCGGCCTGCCGAAGGTCTTCGACGATCCGCGGAAGGAGCTCGCGTTCTCCGGGGTGTACCGGGTGAAGGACGGCCAGGTCACGCTCGTGGCGAAGGACCTCACCGGGCCGAACGGCATCGCCTTCAGCCCGGACGAGAAGTTCCTCTACGTCACCAACTGGGACGAGAAGAAGAAGGTCGTCATGCGCTACCCGGTGAAGCCCGACGGCATGCTGGGCGTCGGCTCGGTGTTCTTCGACATGACCTCGGCCCCCGGCGAGGAGGCGCTCGACGGGATGAAGGTCGACGCCGAGGGTCACCTCTTCGTCTCCGGCCCCGGCGGGGTCTGGGTCCTCTCCGGCGAGGGGAAACACCTCGGCACGCTGAGGTTCCCGGAGCTCCCGGCGAACATGGCGTGGGGCGACGCGGACGGGCGCACGCTCTACCTGACCGCACGCACGAGCGTGTACCGGCTGCGCCTCGGCGTCCCGGGCATCCGTCCGGTGCCGCTGGCCCGCGCGCCATGACCGGCGCCGCCCCGGTCGGGGTGGGCCTCCGGCCGCCGCACTACGCGGAGGTGCTCGAGGACACGCCTCCCGTCGACCTGTTCGAGGTCATCTCCGAGAACTTCCTCGGCCTGAAGGGGGGAGGCGGCGGGCGGCCCCTGGAGACGCTCGAGCGGGTCCGCGCTCTGCGCCCCGTGCGGCTCCACGGCGTGTCGATGAACCTCGGCTCGGTGGACCCACTCTCCGAGAGGTACCTGGCCCGCCTCCGGGCGCTGGCGGACCGCGTCGACCCCGAGTGCGTCAGCGACCACGTGTCCTGGACCGGCGAAGGCGGCGAGAACCTGCATGACCTCCTCCCGCTCCCCTTCACCGAGGAGGCGCTGGACCACCTCACCGCACGCGTCCACCACGCGCAGGAGCGTCTCGGCCGGCGCCTGCTGCTGGAGAACCCCTCCAGCTACGTCGGCTTCCTCCACTCGACGATGCCGGAATGGGAGTTCCTCGGCGAGCTGGCCCGCCGCACCGGCGCGGGGCTGCTCGTCGACGTGAACAACGTCTTCGTCACCGCCCACAACCACGGCTTCCGTCCCGAATGGTTCATCGACGGTCTGCCCGCCGCCGCGGTGGAGCAGTTCCACCTCTCCGGCCACGACGACTCGGGGCCGCTCCGGGTGGACACCCACGACCGCGAGGTCTGCGCCGAGGTGTGGACGCTCTTCCGCCGCGCGGTGCGCCGCTTCGGTCCGCGACCGACCATCGTCGAGTGGGACGACCGGCTCCCACCCCTGTCCACGCTGCTCGGCGAGGCCCGGCGCGCCCTCGCCGTGCTCGAGGAGGTGTCTGATGGATCGCTCGCCCTCGCTGGCTGAGCTGCAGCGGTGGACGCGCTGGGCGCTCACCCATCCGCTCGGGATCGACCGGGTCCTCTCGCGCGCCCCCGCGCCCCGGCTGCCCGAACGGTTCAGCGAGCCTCCGGCCTCCGCGGTCGGCGCCCTCGCCGGTGACGACGTCGGCGGCCGGACTGCACGGGATCGCCTCGCAGTCCACTCCGGTGGTTACTTCAGCAGGCTTCACGGAACCCTGGCCGTCGAGTATCCCCGCCTCGCGGCTGCCCTCGGGGCGGAGCCGTTCCGCGCGCTGGTGGCCGCGCATCTCCTCCGGAATCCCTCGAGCAGCCCGTCGCTGGCGGATCTCGGAGCGGACCTGCCCACAGCCCTCGCGGACACGGGGCTGGGAGCGCCCTGGTGCGTGGACCTCGCGCGCCTCGAGCGGGCGCTCGGCGAGGTCTGGCTCTCGGACGCCCGACCGACGTCCGCCCTGACTCCTCCGCCGGATTGCGACTGGGAGCACCTCCGGCTCGCGCTGTCCCCGACACTGCGCCTCCTCCGCCTCGACTGGGACGTGGGCGACTGGGAGCCCGGCGCTCCTCCGGCCGTGCCTCTGGCACACACCCTCGTCGTCTGGCGCGCGGGTGGCTCCACGGGCATGGAGCGCCTCGGTCCTGGACCGGCGAGCCTTCTCCACGCGCTCGCCGAAGGGCGCTCGCTCGGGCAGGCCTGCGAGATCGCGTCCGACTCCAGGGTCGACGCGGAAACGGTGAGCGGGGCGCTCTCCGAGTGGGCCTGCCGAGGCTGGTTCTCCGGCGCAGCGGGGCTCGAGCCTGTGCGCTGATCCGGGGCCGGGTGACCCGGCACCGATGCAGAGCGTCATCTTCCGGCCTGGGACCCTTGCTTGCGCGTCGAGGACTGCGCACGCTCTCCGCGGACCCCGGGCCGCGTAACGGCGCGCAGCATCTGGAACACCTCGCTCCGTCCGGCCCGGTAACCGTCACCGGGAGCCGCCCGTATCCCTCACGATTCCCATTCAGGAGCCCCGATGAACCTCGACGCACTCCGCACCCGCGCCCTCTCGACGCTCGACCGCTTCTCGTGGGTTGGCCCGCTCGCCGTGCGGCTTTCGCTGGGCGCGGTCTTCCTCGGAACCGGCTGGGGGAAGATCCACAACCTCGGCCAGGTGACCGGCTTCTTCACCGAGCTCGGCATCCCCTTTCCCGCGCAGCAAGCGGCGATGGTCTCGGTCATCGAGCTCGTCGGCGGCTCTCTGATCCTCCTCGGCCTCTTCACGCGCTTCGCCGCGCTCCCGCTGATGGCGACGATGCTTGTCGCGATCCTCACCGCGAAGCGTCCGGAGATCGACGGCATCCGTTCATTGCTCGCCTTCGAGGAGTTCACCTACCTCGCCGGCTTCCTCTGGCTCTTCGTCGCCGGCGCGGGCAAGGCATCCCTGGACGCGCTCTTTTTCGGGAGGAGGAACGGCCTGCCCCGCCCGCTCCTCCGTCCGGGTGGTGTGCCCGCCGAGCAGCGCTGAAGTAAGAATTGCGCTCGCAGTCACCCCTGTCTTCGCTGCGGAGCGGGCGCTGCTACAGGCCCAGCGCGAGGCGGAGCAGACCTCGCACCCGCTCTGGCCGTAGTCCTCAGGCCTGCAGCGTTGCTCGGACTCGCGCTGCGTCAGCGACCAGCCAGCGGACGATCTCCGCGGCCGGACCACGCCTCGCGAGCCGGGCTGCCTGTCCCGCCCAGAGCGAGAGCAGCTCGACCCTTCCCAGGCGGCTGGCCGCAGTCCGCATCGGACGGGTGAGTGCGTTCTGCACCGGGTAAGGGAGGACGGTCTCCGGCTCCTCGTCGACCGCGGTGAGGAAGCGGTTCACCAGGCCGCGCGCTGCCCTCCCCGAGAAGGCACGCGTGACGGCC
>DASXGF010000335.1:0-1768 GCA_036489275.1 Myxococcaceae bacterium
GCGACACGGTGACGATGCCCATCTTCACCGGCGCCAAGCTGTTCAAGGGCATCGCCGAGGTGGAAGGACGCGGATCGATCGACACTCCGCTGGGCCCGCGTCAGGCCATCCGGGTACGGCTCCGGACCGAGTTCTCCGGCAAGCTGAACGCCCGCGAGCTGCGGATGTGGTTCAGCGACGACGCCGCGCACGTCCCGATGCGCATGGAGGCGGACTTCGCGCTGGGTCCGGTCGTCGTCGAGTGGACGGACTACAAGCCCGGACGCGCGATCGACCCCTCCACCCTCGCGCGCGGCCGCTAGACCGCCCGGGCGTGTCTCCGTTCTCCCTGGTCGTCCTCGCGGCGCTCGCCGCGGCTCCGAAGCTCGTTCCGGTCTCGGCGCTGGCCAAGGTGCGGCCCGGCCAGCCGCTGGCGGCGCTCGGCGAGACGCGCCTGCGCGCGGCGCGGGGGGAGTGCGAGGGCTTGCAAGTCTACGTGTCCCCTCCCGCCGAGGTCCGGTCCGCCGACGTCGCGCCCCTGCACGGGCCCGGGAAAACGGTTCCGACGGTGGAGGTCCATCGCGAGGTCTGGATGAATCTGACCCGGGCGACCGAGGACGGAGGAGCCACCGGCCTCTGGCCCGACCCGCTCCTTCCGGTCCACCGTGCGCGCGGGGGGACGAACCCGGCGGTGCTTCCCGCGCGGTCGACGGCGGAACAGCCGCTGGTGCTCTACCTCGAGCTGTGCGTGCCGGCCGGGGTGCAGCCGGGGACCTACCGCGGTCAGCTCGCGGTCGGCTTCGGTGACGGCTCCGCGGCGGCCCTGCCGCTCGAGCTCGCCGTGGCACCGGTCGACATCCCGGCGACCTCCTCGCTCAAGAACACCTGGGGGCTCGGGGTCTACGTGCTCGCCCACGGCTTCGGCGTGAAGCGCGACTCGCCCGAGGGGGTCGCCCTGCTCCGGGACGCCGGGCGCGCGCTGCTCGAGCACCGGCTCAGCGGCTACCAGATGGGCATCGACCCGCTGCCCTCGAAACCCGGTCCGGACGGCACGCGGATCGTGGACTTCAGCGGCTACGACGCCGAGATGTCCGAGGTCCTCGGGGGCACCGCCCTCCCCTCCGGCGCGCGGTTCACCACCACCGAGGTCCGGGACGACTGGCGCCTGACGCTCGAGGAGCGCGCGGCCTACCTCCGCGCCTGGCAGCAGCACTTCGCCGAGCGCCGGTGGCTCCAGCTCCTCTGGTACTACGCCAAGGACGAGCCGAGCCCGGCGGACGACGCGCTGGTGCGCCAGGAGGCGGCGCTCACCCGGAACGTCGGTGGGCACCTGCCGCTGCTGGTCACCACCTACCGCACGACCCTGTGGGACGCGGCGGACATCGTGGCGCCGGTGATGGTCTGCATGTTCGACCGGCCCGGGCGGCGCCTGTGTCCCGTGCCCACGCAGAGCGCGGTGCAGATGAGGGCGCGCCTCCGGCCCGGGCAGCAGCTGTGGTGGTACCAGAGCTGCATGTTCCACGGATGTGACGGACCGCCGAAGGACCGGAATCTGGCGGCGTCGATGACCGGATGGGCGTCGTACATGATCGACCATTCGGGACCCCGCAACCGCGCGATGGGCGTCCTCGCCTTCCTCGAGGGCATCGATGGCGAGCTGTACTTCGACACGCTGGTGGCCTGGGAGAAGGACGGGCAGCCGTGGCGCGACGTCTGGCGGTTCGGCGGCAACGGGGACGGAACCTTCTTCTATCCCGGCACACGTGCGCAGGTGGGTGACGAGGCGCCG
>DASXGF010000361.1:0-3355 GCA_036489275.1 Myxococcaceae bacterium
GGACGTTGCGAGGAGAGTCGTTCACGGGAGGGACTCTGACCCAGCCGGCGTTCGGCCTCCAGACCTGGCGCTTCTGCCGCTCAGTTCAGGGGAAGTCGCCCCGGCGTCCGGACGGGCCGCCGCGTCCAGAGCCCGTAGGCGGGGAGGCCGGCCAGCACCAGCCCGAGGCCGACGAGCGTGTTGAGCGGGTAGTGCCAGGCCGTGGAGAACACGACCAGCGACGAGACGAGGACGAAGGCCCCGGTGGTGAAGGGGTGGCCCGGCACCTGGAACCGGACCGCGTCTCCGCCGACGCCGCGCTTCCGGAGGACGAAGAGCGAGGCCGCCGTGAGCCCGAAGAAGACCCAGTCCGCGGCGACCACGTAGCCGAGGATCTGCTCGTACCGGCCGGACAGCGCCACCCCGATGCCGAGCGCCGCCTGGAGCACGATGGCCACCACCGGCGCGTGCGTCCGCTCGGAGACCCGCGCGACGCTCGGGAAGAAGACGCCGTCCGAGGCCATCGCGAAGTACACCCGCGGCATCGTCAGGAGCGACTGGCTGAGGAAGCCGAGCGTGGACACCGCGATGCCGAGGGCGATGAAGGTGGCGCCCGGCGCCCCGAGCAGCCCGCGCATGAGCGTGGAGGCGGGGGTCCCGGTCGCCGCGAGCCCCGCCGGCCCGAGGCCGCGGAGGTAGACCCAGTTCGCGCCCAGGTAGAGGACGATGACCCCGACGACGCCGGCGACCAGCGCGCGGGGCAGGTTGCGCCGGGGCTCGCGCACCTCGGCGGCGATGAAGTTCGCCGTCTGCCACCCACCGTAGGCGAAGAGGACCGGCACCATGGCCCCGCCGAAGGCGAGGAGGCCGTCCGGCGGAGCGGGAGGCGCCGCCGTCGGGGGCCGGTGGAGCAGGAGCCCGAGGACGATGAGCGCTCCGAGCACGCCGATCTTGAGGACCATCAGCGTGCCCTGGACCAGGCTCCCGCTCTTCACGCCGAGACAGTTCACCGCCGCGAGCGCGAGCAGGGTGAGGACGGCGACGGTCTTCTCCTCGAGCGGGACGCCGGTGAGCTCGATGGCGTAGCGGCCGAAGGTCACTGCCACCGCCGCGGTGCCGCCGGCGTTGATCACCAGGAGCAGCGCCCAGCCGTAGAGGAAGCCCACCACGGGATGGAAGGCCTCGCGGAGGTAAGCGTACTGGCCGCCCACCCGGGGCATCCGCTCGGCGAGCTCGGCGTAGACGAAGGCTCCGACGAGGGCGACCGCGCCGCCCGCGAGCCAGGCGCCGAGGATGAGCGGCGCGGAGTGCACGTGCCGGGCGACGACCGACGGGTTGATGAAGATGCCCGAGCCGACGATGCCGCCCATCACCACCAGCGTCGCCTCGACCACGCCGAGGCGCGGGACCAGAGCAGGCGGCGAAGACTGGGTCATCGTCGATGTTCAGAGCTTCCAGAAAGGGCCGAGGGCCTGGCGGCTCTGCTGGATCGCGTGCATCGCGTCGCGGCTGGCCCCGGAGGGGAACTCGTCGCGCCGCCCGGCCATCACCTCGAGGCAGGCGTGCACGCTCCGGGGAAGGCCGAGGAGCGAGTAGCCGCCCTCGAGCAGCAGGACCAGCCGTCCGCCGGCGACCTCCTCGGCCAGCGACTTCATCGCGCTGCACATCGCCGCGAAGCCCCGCTCGGTCAGGAGCATCCCGCCCAGCGGATCGTCCTCGTGCGCATCGAACCCCGCCGAGACGATGACCAGGTCGGGCCGGAAGGCGAGGGCGATGGGGAGGAAGACCTCGTGGAAGGCCGCGCCCAGGTCGGCGTCGCTCCGCCCCGCGGGGAACGGCACGTTCACCGTGAAGCCGGCCCCGGCCCGCTCGCCGACCTCGTGCGAGGCGCCGGTGCCGGGATAGAAGGGGTACTGGTGCACCGACTGGTAGAGCACGTCGCCGCGCTCCCAGAACACCGCCTGCGTCCCGTTCCCGTGGTGGACGTCCCAGTCGAGGATCAGCACCCGCGCCGCCCCGAGCACCCGTGCCGCCTGCGCGGCCACCGCAGCGTTGTTGATGAAGCAGAACCCCATCATCCGGTTCGGCTCCGCGTGGTGTCCGGGCGGGCGGAGGAGGGCGAACGCGGTCTTGTGCGTGCCGCCCATCACCGCCTCCACCGCCTCGATGGAGGCTCCAGCCGCCGCCAGCGCCGCGTCGTGGGTGCTCGGCGAGGCGAAGGTGTCCGGGTCGATCGCCACGTGCGCGCCGGCCAGCCCGCTGAACTCCTCGAGCAGCTCCGCCTCGTGGACCCGGGCAATCTCCTCGATGCGGGCCATCCGCGGCTGCCGGAACTCCAGGGTGGGCAGCCGGTGCTGCTCGAGGTACTCCAGCGTGCGCGAGAGTCGGAGCGGCGACTCCGGGTGCCCGCGCCCCGGCTGGTGCTGGAGGAACAGCGGGTGGGTGAGGACCAGGACGGGCGAGGACACGGGCAGGAAGCGGAAACTGTAGCGCCCGGTCCATCAGAGTACAGTCCGGGCTCGTCCGTGCTGCGGTGGTTCCGACAACTCGGGCTCCGGAACGCGCTGTTCGGCTTCTCGAGCCTGTCGCTCCTGGTCGTGCTGGCGGCCATCTGGTTCTACGTCTCGCACGATGCCCGCCTCCTCGGCGCCATCCACCGCGGCGACGAGGCCGGCGTCCTCGACCAGCTCCGCCGGACGCTCTGGCTCGCGATGCTGGTCGGCTCGGTGGCCTTTGCCGTGCTGCTCTGGGTCCTGAGCCGGGTCGCGCTGACCCGGCCGCTGGAGCAGATCCTCGTCGCCGCGCGGAGGATGAGCGAGGCGGACCTCACCCAGACCGTCACCCTCGGGGGTAGCGACGAGCTCGCCGTGCTCGCCGGGGCGCTCAACCGCATCGGACAGGGCCTCCGCGACACGCTCGCCCGGGTGCGGGCGGTCAGCGAGGCGGTGGGCTCGGTCATCGACCAGCTGTCGCGGTCCGGCGTCCAGGTCAGCTCCGGCGCCGCCACCATCCAGTCCCAGGTCACCGAGACCAGCCGCTCGATGGCCGACGCGCTGGGCACGCACCAGGAGGTCTCGGCCCACGTCGAGGCGCTACAGCGCACCGCCGAGGAGAGCTCGACGCGGATCACCGAGATTGCCCGCCGGAGCGAGGAGGTCGCCGAGGGCGTGGAGCAGATGGCGGCCAGTGTGCAGGAGACGACCGCGTCCATCGACGAGATGACCCGCAGCATCCTCGACGTGTCGCGGGCCATCGAGGAGCTGGGCGGCTTGACCGAGGAGACCTCCTTCAGCATCAAGCAGATGGACGTCAGCATCGGCCAGGTGGAGACCAACGCCAACGAGACCGCCCGGCTCTCGGAGCAGGTCTCGGCCGA
>DASXGF010000363.1:0-17055 GCA_036489275.1 Myxococcaceae bacterium
CGAGGTGGTGGATTCCGCAGCCCGGGCCTCGATGGTCGAGCTGTGGAGCGAGGCCCTCGACCACGCCGCGGACGAGTATCCGGGCTGGTACGGGCTCCCCGAGCGCCGGTTGCACCAGCGGCTGGTGCACTCCCTTCCCGAGTGGTCGCGCGAGCTCGAGCGGATGCCGCGGACGCTGATCCACGGCGATTTCAATCCCAGGAACATCGCCTTCCGCCGCGAGCCGTCCGGTCTGCGCCTCTGCGCGTGGGACTGGGAGCTGGCCGAGCTCCAGGTCCCGCAGCGAGACCTCGCCGAGCTCCTGGCGTTCGTGCTGCCTCCCGATGTCGCGCCGACCACGGTGGACGGGCTCGTCGAGTTGCACCGGCGCGAGCTCTCACGCTGCGCTGGAAAGACCATCGACGCGACCGCGTGGCGATGTGGGTACCAGCTCGGCCTGTACGACTTCCTGACCACCCGCCTCTCGCTCTACCAGCTCGTTCATGCCTTTCGCCCCTGCGCCTTCCTCGAGCGGGTGCTCACCACGGCGCGGAGCCTCATCCGCATCGAGGAGGACAGGGAGAGCGCGAGGCCGGAGCCGTCCCCGGTCACCTTGCGCCGCGCGGCGAGCGGAGGCCGGCGATGACGACTCTCTCGATCGCCACCTGCTTGCGCCTCGACGCCTTCCTCGGGGCCCTGGCGCTCTGGCTCCTCGTGTCTCCCCGCTGGGTTCCGCAACAGCCCGGGGTCCGACGGACGTTGTGGATCAAGCTCGGCGTCTTCGCCGTCGTGGTCCACGTCACGCTGGCGCTGATCGGGCTGGGAGGCCCATGGCTCAAGGTGGCGATGGTCGTGTTGGCGGCCGTGGCCAGCCGGGAGCTGACCTTGGTGCTCCTCTCTCCGGGCCCGGAGCAGAAGCCGTACCGCTGGCTGGCCGTCGGCGGGGCGGTGGCCATCGCCTCCCTCGCCGGGCCCGCGGGCACGGAGCTCCGGGCGCTGGTGGTGGTGCTTCTCGCCGCGGCCTCGTTGCCGGTCCTCCTGAAACAACCGGCGGGCGCGTGTGCCTCTGCCGGCGCCGTGGCGCTGACCGCGCTCCTCGGGGGGCTCCTGCCGGCCTTCGTCGTCCGCCTCCGGGGCGAGCACGCCGGCTGCGCGGCCTTCCTCTTCCTCGTGGTCGCTCTCCATGACGCAGGTGCCGAGACCGCCGGCCGTACCTTCGGGCGCACGCCGTTCTTCGCCCAGCTCAGCCCGAGGAAGACCGCCGAGGGATTCCTGGGAGGGCTTCTGGCCTCGGCGTTCGCGGCGATCGCCTTCGCTCCGCTTCTCGATGGCGAGGAGATCTGGCCCCCGGCCTTCGCCGCCATCGCAGCGCTGACCGCAGTGCTGGGCGATCTGGTCTTCTCCGCCATCAAGCGCGACGTGGGCTGCAAGGATTTCCGGACGCTGCTGCCCGCGCACGGAGGGCTGCTGGATCGCTTCGACAGCTTCCTGGTGAGCGCGGCCTGTTCCTACCTCCTGCTCGCGGCAGTCCCGCTGCTCCCGGGCGGGCCTCCGGTCACGAACCCCCCGCCGGTGTCTTCCGCATGCGTGGTTCCCGGGACGGTGCAGTCATGCTGAGGACCCACGAGCCGCGGCGCGATGCCCGTTCAGCGCTCGTCGTGCCGCTCGAGGCGAGGGCGTGTGTGGCGCCGGCCGAGGTGGGATGGAAGGCGGCCCGCCTGGCTCGACTGATTCAGGAGGTCACACCACAGGCGGGGTTCCGGGTGCCCGCGGGCGTCGCGGTGACGACGGCTGCGCTCCTCGAGCACTGTGCGCGACATCGGATCCGGATCGACGACGAGCCCGAGGTGGTCGCAGCAGCGATCCAGAACGGCGACCTCTCGCCCCGTCTCTCCTCCGAGCTCGCCGAGGCAGCGGCCCGGCTCGGGGACGGGCCCTTCGCAGTCCGCTCGTCGGCGATCGCCGAGGACGACGCTGGCGGGTCGATGGCCGGTCTCCTGGAGACGCATCTGGGGGTCGGGGCCGCCCAGCTCGGATGCCGGCTCCGCGACTGCTGGACCTCACTCTTCTCGACGAGGGCCCAGGCCTACTTGAATCGCCCAGGCGCCTCCGGCCGCAGGCCCGACCTCCGCATGGGCGTGATCGTGCAACGGCAGCTCGCACCGCGCTGGGCTGGCGTCCTGTTCACCGTCGACCCCACGCGGCGCTCGGGCGACACGATGGTGGTGGAGTGGGTCGATGGCCTGGGCGAGGCGCTGGTCTCGGGCCGGGTGAGCCCGTCGCGCCTGGTCCTCTCCCGAAGGGCGCCGCATTTCCCCGAGGGTCTCCCGGCTTCGCTCGTGCGTGCGCTCGAGGACCTTCACGCCCAGGCCCTCCGCGCCGAGCGACTGTTCGGCGAGCCGCTGGACCTCGAGTGGTGTGCCGACGACCAGGGCCTTCACCTTCTGCAGGCGCGTCCGGTCACGGCCTTCGGCGGGACGGGGATGAGCGCGTGGTCGAGCGCCAACGTGGGCGAGAACTATCCGGCCGCGCTCAGTCCCTTCACCTGGTCGGTGGTCGATCGCTTCCGGAGTCGCTACGTGGAGTCGCTGGCCGAGCGGCTGTGGGTGACCGAATCGAGTCGCTCCGCGCTGCGACCGGTGTTCGACAACCTGCTCGGCGTCCACCGCGGCCGGGTGCACTACAACCTCTCCAGCTGGTACCGGATGTTCGCCCGGCTCCCTGGAGCGACGCTGCTGCGCCAGGCTTTCGATCGCTACATCGATCAGCCGGTGCCTTTCGGCGGACCGGGCGGCGAGCCCGATCTCTCTTCGGTGCCCGCGTGGCGCATCGTGCCGGCGCTGATCTTCCGGTACGTCACCCTGGGCCGCTCGGTGGCCTCCTTCGTGCGGCGGTTCCACCGCCATCGCCGGCAGTGGCGACGGGAGCTCGAGCTCGCGCAGTCACCGGCAGCGGCCGGCCGCGTGCTCGGGCAGATCACCGGATTCCTCGACGAGCAGTGGGGGGATGCCGCTCTGGCGGACTTCGCGGCGATGGTCTTCCCCGCGCTGCTCCAGGCGGTGGCAAGAGCCTGGCTGCCCCCGGACGACGCAGCGCACGCACCCTGGCTCCTGCGCGGGATCGGCCTGAAGAGCACCGAGGCCCTCAAGCTGGTGCATGCGCTCGGCGCGTGGGTCTCGACCCGCCCCGAGCTCCTGTCGCTCCTCAAGGCCGGACGCGAAGCGGAGCTGGTCGCGGCACTGGCGGGAGAGGGACGAGTGCTGTGGCAGACCTTTCTCCACGAGTTCGGAGGGCGCTGCTACCAGGAGCTGCTCCTCACCTCGCCCACCTTCGAGGAGCGGCCCGACCTGGCCTGGCAGCTGGTGCGTGGGGTCCTCGCCGCGGATGCCCCGGATCCAGCGGCTCGGGAGACGGCGGAGGCCGAGGAGCGAGGGCGATGGACCCGCGAGCTGATCGGTCGGCTACCGCTCTGGAAGCGCCCCCTCTTCGCGCGACTGGTTGGCGACGCGCAGCGGGCCATCGCTGCCCGCGAGGAGGTCCGTCTCTGCCAGGGCTTGCTCTACGGGGAGCTCAGGCGTGCGGCGCTTGCCGTCGGCCGCGGGCTCGTCGAACGCGGGCGGTTCGATCGTCCCGAGGACGTCTTCCAGCTCGAGGCCGATGAGGTGGACCGGCTGCTGCATGGGAGATTTCTCTACCCGGAGACGCTTCCGGCGCTGATCCGCTCCCGGCGAGAGGCCGGTGCGGCGGCAAGCGCCGACTCGCGCTCGCTCCCCTCCTGCTTCGTGCTGGAGGACGGGCGCGAGCTCGAGGACCCCATGGACGGTGCGCCCGGCGCCTCTGCACCCCACGGTGAGCGGGCCTGGCGCGGTCTGGGAGTCTCCCCCGGAAACGTCGAAGGCAACGTGCGCGTCATCACCGACCCTGTCGAGCAGGCGGGGCTGCTCCGCCCCGGAGAGGTCCTGGTGGCCAGGGCGACCGATCCGGGCTGGACGCCGCTGTTCCTGATCGCCTCGGCGGCGGTGGTGGAGCGCGGTGGCATGCTGTCCCACGCGGCCATCGTCGCCCGAGAGGTGGGGCTCCCGGTGGTGGTCGACGTGGCAGGCGCGACCAGCTCCCTGCGGGACGGCGAGCGGGTGCGCGTCGACGGCAACACCGGACTGGTGGAGATCGTCGGAGGTGGAGCTTGACGGCAGTCGCCACGAGCGTCGGCGCGCTCCGGCGCTTCGTCGCGGAGCGGTTCCCTCCACGGGCCACCGTCCCCATCGCCGGGCTGCTCTACGCCGCGCCCGCCAGCCTGGTGCATCCCGGCCCTCTGGACGCCACGGTGGGCGCCGTGGCCACCGCTCTCGGGCTCCTCTGCTTGCGGATCGCGGACGACCTCGAGGATCTGGAGCGTGATCGGGTGCTCCATCCGGGACGCGGTCTCGTCTCCGGACGGATCGACCCTGCGAGCCTCCGGGACGCGAATCTCGCGCTGGGAGCGATGCTGATCGTCCTCGAGTCCAGCTCCTTCTGGCGCCTCGTCTTGTGCCTCGGTGGCCTCGCTTTCTATCGAGTCTGGTATTCGTCCTGGAGGCCACACGTCCATGTGGTGGCAAGGCCGTTCTTCTCCAATCTCGTCTTCCCGGCTGCGGTCTTTCACGGTGCCGGTCCGGCTGGATGGCGCATGGCCATTCCCCTCGCCCTCCAGGCGTGGCTCACGGCGGTCGCGCACGAGTTCGCGCACAACGTCCGGTCTGCGGAAGAGGAGTCGCCGCTGGGTCCGGGCTATGCGCGTGCGCTGGGAGCGCGCGGGACCGCGGCCCTCAGTGCTGCCCTGTTTGCCGCGGCCGCCCTTGCTGCCGGGGTGCTCTGGGTGCGGCTGGGGCAGCCGCGCACGTTCCTGCTGGTGCTGCTGGCGATGATCGCCGGACTCGCATTCTTCCTGGCACGACTCGCGTGCGAGCCGGGTCCGAGGCAGTCGCGCTCACTCTACCGGGCCGGCATCCTCCTCGGGCTGATGCCGGCAGCGGGGCTTCTCCTGCGCTAGTTCGCAACGCTGCCTGGTACCGGTGTCCCGAGGCCAAGGGAATGAGAGCGGAGCACCCGATGCCACACGTCGACCGAGATGGGCACGTCCGGAGGGAGGCATCCGCCAACGGACTGCCACCTCTCCTCGTCATCCAGGCCGGCCCGGGCTTCCCGCTCCTGAACGAGCGCCGGCGGTACCGGAAGCTCCTCGCCCTGGAGGAGCACTTCAGCGTCTTTTACTGGGACCGCAGCGGGACGGGGCTCCACTCCGCCCCTCCTGGTCGGATCAGTCTCGACGCCCACCTCGACGACACGGTCGCGTTGCTGAAATTCCTCGCCCGGACCTCCGGACGGAAGGTGACGATGATGGGAGTCTCCATCGGCGGCACCCTCGCGCTCCTCGCGCGAAAGCGTGTGCCGGACGCCGTGGAGCGAGTCGTCGCCATCTCGCCGGACCTCGACACCGCCGCAGCCGACCGGCACGCGCACGAGCGGATCCTGGCAGCCGTCCGCGGCCCGTACTGGCAGCGGCTCGCGAAGAAGGCGGCTCGGCTCCAGGCTCCTCCTTGCCTCGACCCGGAGCAGTTCAAGCTCCGGGCGGAGCTCCTCGGACATCTCGGGAGCCTCGAGGCCACTTCCAGCTATGGAAAGCAGGTGCTCCGCATCGCGTTCAGCATCGCCCGCACCTACGGTCCCCACCGGCTGCCTCGCGTCCTCGCGAACATGGATGCATCGACGCGAGCGCTGCTGCCGGAGCTCTCCAGGGTCGACCTCCTCTCGCACTGGCCTCGGTCACCCGTCCCAGCGGATCTGATCTTCGGCGACGCCGACTTCCTGTCCCCACCCGAGGTGATCGAGCGGGCACGTCCGCTGCTCGGACCCCGGGACACGCTTCGCATCGTTCCCGGCGCTGCTCACATGGCGCACTTCGACGTCCCGGCGATCGTCCGCTCGGTCGTCCTCGGCCAGAGGAACTCCGGGTCAACGCCGGTCGCGAACCTCCACACGCACTCCAAGGGCGAGTTCAGTCTGGACCCGTTGCGCGAGCACTGACGGGGGCGACCACCCTGGCTGCCTGGAGCCTGCGGCGTTAGTCGAGCGCCCATGCCGACCCCACAGGCTCCCATCGCGTCCGACTTCAACCGAAACTCCACTGCCGCCGAGGTCATCCGAGGCCACGACCTTCGCGGGAAGACCGCCATCGTCACCGGTGGCTCCGCCGGGATTGGCCTCGAGACGACGCGCGTCCTCTCCACGGCCGGAGCCCGCGTCATCGTCCCGGCCCGCGACCTCGAGAAGGCCAGAGCGGCGGTCGGGAAGCTCGCGACCGTCGAGCCGATGGAGCTCACCGACCCGGCCTCGATCGCCGCCTTCGCCGATCGGTTTCTGAAGGCCGGCACGAAGCTCGACCTCCTCATCGACAACGCCGGTATCATGGCGAACCCGCTCACCCGGGTCGCGCGCAACATCGAGTCGCAGTTCGCGACGAACCACGTCGGCCACTTCGAGCTCACCGTCCGGCTCTGGCCCGCCCTGCTCAAGACGCAGGCGCCCCGGATCATCTCTCTCTCCTCGGTCGGTCACCGCCGGTCCCCCGTCGACTTCGACGACTGGAACTTCGAGCGGAAGCCGTACGACCGCTGGGTCGCCTACGGCCAGTCGAAGTCCGCCAACGCGCTGTTCGCGATCGGCGCCAACGCCCGCGGCGTGAAGTCGTTCTCCGTCCACCCCGGCGGCATCCTCACCGGCCTCGGGAAGTTCATGACTCCCGAGGAGACCGACTCCCTCGTCACACGCGCGCGCAACATGATGAAGACCGTCGAGCAAGGCGCCGCGACGACGGTCTGGGCCGCGGTCAGCCACCAGCTCGACGCGCTCGGCGGTGTCTACTGCGAGAACTGCAACATCGCCGAGCCCGTGCCCGCCGATTCACAGGAGACCCGCGGTGTCCGGCCATGGGCGATGGACCCGGCGCTCGCCGAGCGTCTCTGGGCCCTCAGCGAGAAGATCACCGGCCTGAAGATCGCCTAAGCCCGTTCGCCCGGGTCCGAACCAGCCGAGCGACGCGGTCCCTTGTCACGTCCCCCGGGACGCCCCACGTCATGGGACAGGATGACTCTCAGACTCGTCTCGACGCTCGCCCTGTGCGCCGCGTGCGCCACGTCCCGGCCGCCGTCGCAGAAGGAGGACCCCGTGGCCGAAACGACCGTTCGACAGCGCGTGGAGGAGCTCGCGAGGGCGCTGAGCGCGAAGGACATCGACCGCGCCATGTCCGTCTACGCACCCGACATCGTCTCGTTCGACATCAACCCTCCCCTCCGCTACGCCGGCGCGGACAGGAAGCGTCAGGCCTGGCTCGAGGCGTTCCGCGTTTACTCCGGCGGCTTCTCCTACGAGGTTCGTGAGCTCGACGTCGCGGCGCAGGGAGATCTGGCCTTCGTCCACAGCCTCAACCACGTGACCGGCACACTGGGGAACGGGCACGCCACTAACATGTGGGTCCGCTGGACGGCGTGCTTCCGTCGAATCGACGGCGCGTGGCTCATCGTGCACGACCACGTCTCGGTCCCGGCCGATCTCGCGCACGCCGGGGCCGTGACGGATCTCGCACCCTGAGCCTGGAGGCACTGCTGTCTGGTGAACCGCCCTCGGCGCCGGGGCAACGGCGACTCGCAGTCTGCAAGCTGCTACCTTGCCCGACGTGTTTCGCCGAGGCACAGACCGGACCGGCGAGGGCGCGGGCGACCCGGCCGGGGAGCCCTCCGGACTCACGACACAGCTCGCCGATGCCGTCATCCGACGGCTCCTCGACTCGCCGCTCGCCGACACGCTGATCGAGCGCGTGGTTCAGGCCCTCATGAGAAGTGGGGAGCTGGACCGGCTGATCACGAAGGTGATCTCGGATCTCCAAGACAGCCCGGCGGTCGATTCTCTGGTCGATCGCCAGGTGGAGCGAGTCGTGGAGGTGCTCCGGGAGAGCCCCGCGCTTCAAGCGGTCATCCGCGACCAGGCCGGCGCGTACCTCACGTACCTCGGGGAGCATCCCGAGCCGGTCCAGCAACTCATCCAGGAGCAGAGTCGAGGAGTCGTCGACGAGTTTCTGAGCTCGCTCCGCCAGCGTGCTCTGGACGGTGACGACACGGTCGATCGCTGGGTCCGCCGATCACTGGGCCGGACGTGACACCGCGTTACGGCGGCGTGGTCAGCAGAGGGCTCGCCGTCGTGGTCGACGCCTTCGTCCTGGGCGGACTGATTGCCGGCACGACCTGGATCGTCCCGCAGCTCGCGCACCATTTCCTGGGCATTCCGATTGACCGTGCGAGGTGTGGGTCGACCGAGCAGTGGTGGCAGCTGCGGAATCACCTCTGCTGGGCCCTGGGCTGGGTCACGCCGGTGGTGGCGCTCAGCTTCGGACCGCTCTACCGGGTGGGCTTCTGGACCCTCAGCGGACAGACTCCTGGAATGGCGCTGCTCGGCCTGCGCCTGCTGCGCACCGACGGTCGGCCGATTGGACTGCGGATCGCGTTCCAGCGCTGGGCGTTGCGCCTCGGCAGCATCTTCGCCCTCGGCCTGGGTTTCCTGCCGGTCCTGCTCAACCCTCGCCGCCAGGCTTTCCACGATCGGTTCTCGCGGACGGTCGTCGTCCATGACTGGGTTCCCCGCCGGCAGGCGAGGGCCCTCACCAGCTGAACCCCGATCCTCCCGTCGACCCTTACTTCACGCCCTTCGCAGGATCCCACGCTCCCTGCATCTTGCGGAGAACCAGGATCTGCCCCGTGTGGTACGCGTTGTGGGTCGCGATCCGCCCGAGCGTCGGCGCCCATGACTGCAGCGTCTTCTCGTCCGCGCTCGCGACCAGCTTCTCCAGCTCGGTCAGGATCCGATCGAGATCCTTCCGGACCTGATCCCACCTGGCCTGATCGAACGCGTTGAACGTCTCGTCGTTGTTCCCGTCGAACTTCGGAGCAGCCACGCCCTTGAACTTGGCCAGGTTCTGCGAGTTCCAGAACAGCAGGTGGTTCGCGAGCTGCCCGATCGAGTGATCACCCCCCTGCGGCTTCCAGACCGCCTGGGCCGCGGTGACTCCCTCGATCGCCGGCTTCACCGGGACGAACCAGTCCTGCTGGTCGTGCGTCGTGCGGAGCTGCTCGAGGAGGCTGCTCTTCAAGCTGACCGGCTTCGCCGCTCCGTCGGCGGCAAGGACCGGCTGGGACAGCAGCAGCACCACCGCGAGCGCTCTCATCGGGATCCTCCAGGGCGAGTCAGTGGCGGGAGACTAGTTCAGCGTCGCAGCCGGCATCGCGACCGTTGACTGCGCGGACAGCAACTTTCGCCGAATCAGCGCTTCTCGTACTCGTCGTGGCGCTTCCACCACAGGCCCTGCTCGTTGCGCCCCAGCGGCGCACGGTCGAGCCACTGGTACATCCCCCACAGACCATCGAGGCCGCGCGCGTAGCTGGAGTACGTGTGAAAGACGGCCCCCTCCTGGAGCACGAACGCGCTCAGGCCCGGCCGCTCGCGGATGTACGTGGCCACGTCCGTCCCCGCCGTCGCCGCGAACTCTGCGACCGGGCCCACGTCGTCACCGGCCTCCCACTTCCCCTCGCGCCGGTAGTTGTACTCGGCGCCACCCTTGCTCTGTTGCTCCGGGGTGATCTGCACCGTGAAGTCGAGGTTGAAGTCGCCGCCGAACGAGGACGCCCAGGGGAAGGTCCACCCCATCCGCCGCTTGTAGCCCTGCAGCTTCGCCAGCGGCGCCCGTGACACCGCCGACAGCGTGACGTCGTGGTGGGCCAGGTGCGTCGCAAATCCATTGAACCCGTCCGCGATCGCCGAGCAGGACGGACACCCCGCCGTGTAATCGGGCCCGAACATGAAGTGGTAGACGAGCAGCTGCGAGTTCCCCCGGAACAGGTCCTTCAGCGAGGCTGGCCCCTCGTCGGTCTCGAACCGGTACTCCTTCTCCATCCGGACCCACGGCAGCTCCTGGCGACGTTGCGCCAGCTCGTCACTGCGCCGGATGTGCTCCTTCTCCGCCTTCAGCAGCTCGAGCCGCGCCGCGCGCCACTCGTCCTGGGTCCCGATCTCGTGCTTCGCCATGGTCGTCGTCTCCTCCTGCGCGTTCCCGGGAGACGTAGTCCCGGACGGCAAGCGGATGGGAGTGACAACCGTGACGGGATTCCGAGGGCACCCCAGGAACTAGCTCTGGCTGCTGCAGGGGTGCCAGATGAACACCTGCTCGTCTCCACCGATCACGAGGGAACGTCGCTCGAGCAACAGCGGAAACGCGCGGTTGGGTATGGACACCGAGAGCCGCTCCTCACCCACTCCGAGGGTGCAGTCCGGCCAGGCACAGGGAAGCATTCTCTCCGGTGCACCCAGGTGGTGTTGCCGGATGTGCAGACACGGTCCCGAGCTGCCCCGACCGTCCACCGAGAGCGTGATCAGAGACACGATACCCTGCGCTTGCCTTCACCGCGGCCCAACGTCCAGAGCCAGCGGGTGTGGCGGCCGTGCCGCTCCTCGGCGAACCTGACCCTCCCGGACGAGGCGAGCTGCTCCAGCAGCGGCCGGAGCTGGGTCGCGGAGAGACCGGTGGTGTGGGCCAGCTCGAGCGTCGTCTTGCCTCCGTCGCTCATCTCGTGGAGCACCCGGTGGATCCGCCGCTCCAGAGTCTGGCTCTCGAAACGCTTCTCCATCTGCCCCAGGCGCTCGGAGCCGACGCACTCCACGCACTCGCGCGTCTCCACCAGCCTGTCCGCGGAGCGATGCCTCCGGCAGACCAGGCCCTGGTAGATCAGCGGAAAGCTCGCGTGGGTCATCGGTGACTGGCTGTCAAGCTGACAGCTTGGACACTTCCGCACAAGTTCAGCCGCGTTAGGCCCGGTACGCCGATTGCTACCGCACCGTGTTCCTGGTACTTCGGGAGGGCGCTGCCGTCTGCACCTGCACCTGAGGCCTGAGGACGCTTCGGACTCGCAGGACGGTCTCGCTTCAACCGTCCTGTACCGAGGTCTCAATGGCTCGCATCACCGTCGAGGACTGTGTCGAGTTCGTCGACAACCGCTTTGCCCTCTGCATCCTCGCTACACGCCGCGCACGGCAGCTCGCGGCTGGCGCCTCCCCGCTCGTCCAGACCCAGCGCAACAAGTCGGCGGTCATCGCCCTGCGTGAGGTGGCGACCGGGAAGGTGCGCTTCGAAGGTGACGTCCGGGTCGCGCTCTCGAAGCCACCTCCGGCCCGGGGCGTCCTCGAGGCCGCGGTCAACGCGACCGAGATCGATCGGGCCAGGGGCCCGGACCCGTTCCACCGCTGAGCGTCGAGGCTCGGCGAGAAGGTCACCGGGCTCGGCATCCCCTGAGCCCGGCGGCCCTCGTCTGATCGCTACACGTCGAAGCGGTCCAGGTTCATCACCTTGTTCCAGGCCGCCACGAAGTCCTTCACGAACTTCTCCTGGGCATCCGCGCTCCCGTAGACCTCCGACAGCGCGCGGAGCACCGAGTGGGAGCCGAAGACCAGATCCGCCCGGGTCCCGGTCCACTTCACGTTGCCCGACTTCCGGTCGCGTCCCTCGAACACGTCCTTCGCGTCCGACGTCGGCTTCCACTCCGTGTCCATGTCGAGCAGGTTCACGAAGAAGTCGTTGGTCAGCGCGTCCGTCTTCTTGGTGAACACGCCGTGCTTGGACGGCCGGGCGTTGGTGTTCAGCACCCGCATTCCGCCCACGAGGACCGTCATCTCCGGCGCGGTGAGCGTCAGCAGCTGTGCCTTGTCGATCATCAGCTCCTCGGTCGACACCGGCGCCTTGGCGCGCTGGTAGTTGCGGAAGGCGTCCGCGAACGGCTCGAGTACCGAGAAGGCCTCGATGTCCGTCTGCTCCTGCGTCGCGTCCGTCCGGCCCGGCGTGAAGGGCACCGTCACCTTCACCCCGGCGTTCTTCGCCGCCTGCTCGATGGCCGCGTCGCCACCCAGGACGATCAGGTCGGCGAGCGAGACCTTCTTGCTGTTCTTCGAGCCGTTGAACTCCTTCTGGATGCCCTCGTAGGTCTTGAGGACCTTCGCCAGCTCCTTCGGGTGGTTGACCTCCCAGTCCTTCTGGGGGGCCAGACGGATCCGCGCCCCGTTCGCTCCGCCGCGCTTGTCCGAGCCACGGAAGGTCGACGCCGACGCCCACGCGGTGGAGACCAGCTGCGAGATCGAGAGGCCGGAGCCGAGGATCTCCTTCTTGAGCTTCTCGGCGTCCTTGTCGTCGATCAGCTTGTGCTCGACGGCGGGGACGGGGTCTTGCCAGATCAGCTCCTCCTTCGGAACCTCCGGCCCGAGGTACCGCGCCCGCGGACCCATGTCGCGGTGGGTGAGCTTGTACCAGGCACGCGCGAACGCATCTGCGAACTGGTCCGGATGCTCCATGAAGCGCCGCGAGATCTTCTCGTACGCCGGATCGAACCGCAGCGAGAGGTCCGTGGTCAGATAGTTCGGCGCGATCTTCTTCGACTTGTCGTGCGCATCCGGCACCGTGCCGGCGCCCTTGCCACCCTTCGGCTTCCACTGATTCGCACCGGCGGGGCTCTTGGTCAGCTCCCACTCGTAGCCGAACAGCTGCTTGAAGAAGTCGCTGCCCCACTTCGTCGGCGTGGTGGTCCAGGTGAGCTCGAGGCCGCTGGTGATCGCGTCACCCGCGAAGCCCGTGCGGAAGCGGTTCCTCCACCCGATGCCCTGGTCCTCGATGTCGCCACCTTCCGGATCGGATCCGACGTGCTCCTTGGGGCCCGCGCCGTGCGTCTTGCCGAAGGTGTGGCCGCCGGCGATCAGCGCCACCGTCTCCTCGTCGTTCATGGCCATGCGACGGAACGTCTCGCGGATGTCCTTGGCGGCCTTGACCGGATCCGGATTGCCATTCGGGCCTTCCGGATTGACGTAGATGAGGCCCATTTGCACGGCACCGAAAGGTCCGGCCAGCTCCCGGTCCCCCGAGTAGCGCTTGTCCCCCAGCCACTCCGTCTCGGCGCCCCAGTTGACGTCGTTGTCCGGCTCCCACACGTCCTCGCGCCCGCCACCGAAGCCGAAGGTCTTGAAGCCCATCGTCTCGAGGGCCACGTTGCCGGCGAGGATCATGAGATCCGCCCAGGAGATCTTCCGCCCGTACTTCTGCTTCACCGGCCAGAGCAGACGCCGCGCCTTGTCCAGGTTGCCGTTGTCCGGCCAGCTGTTGAGCGGCGCGAACCGCTGCTGTCCTCTGCCGCCGCCACCTCGGCCGTCGCCGATCCGGTACGTGCCGGCAGCGTGCCAGGCCATCCGGATCATCAGCGGGCCGTAGTGACCGAAGTCCGCGGGCCACCACGGCTTCGAGTCGGTCATCACTGCCGCGAGGTCCTTCTTGAGAGCCTTGTAGTCGAGGCTCTTGAACTCCTTCGCGTAGTCGAACTTCTCGCCCATGGGGTTGGAGCGATTGCCGTGGTGGTTCAGCAGCTCGACGTGCAGCGCGTTTGGCCACCAGTCCTTGTGCGTCGCTCCTCGGCCGGCGACGTGGTCAAAAGGGCACTTGCTCTCGGTTGTCATTTGGGGCTCCTCTCCGGTGAGCGCACCCTACGCCGCGCGCTGCTCTGGATCGAGAGCGTCCGAGCGACCCGCGCGCCTCACCGATCATTCGGTGTTCACCGCTTTATCGGTGGCGCAACCGGCTCGCGAACGCGGCGCTCGGCGGCCTCCGAGCACGACCGGAGTGCAGGCCGTCGGGCGGAGCGGTGCGTCGTTCCAGGGTGACGAAACTGCAAATTGCTCAACCCCGGGCGCCGGACGGACGCCGGACCACCCAGCGGTGGAGCCCGACGGCCAGGGCTGCCCCGAGGAAGCCCGCCGTCATGAGGAGCCAGTCGGCCGGGCCTGAGTGACCGGCCAGCTCGAGTCCCGTCGGCGCCTCCAGCTTCCAGAGGAACGGCGTGGACAGAAAACAGGCGAGGACGCCGAAGAAGAAGCCGAGCAGCGCGACGCCGATCACCGCCACTGCTCGCCGGAGCATCCACAGATCTTGCACGGACGCGGTGTCCCGGAGCCAGCCCCGACTGCCCACTGTTCGCCGGCCACTCCCTGCGTCCCTGTCGCGCGCGAACGGGTCCCCGTTAGCGTCTCCCGCGGTGCTCCTACCCTCGACCATCGCCCTGGCGGTCCTGATGGCCTCCCCCTCGCCACAGCCCACGGACGCCGACGCCGAGATGTCGGCCGCGGCCACCCGCCTCCTCGCCTCTCTCCGGCCCGAGCAGCGGACGCAGGTCCAGCTCCCGCTCGACTCCGAGGAGCGCCGGAACTGGCACTTCGTCCCGAGGTCCCGGAAGGGGCTCCCCTTCAAGAGCATGACCGCCGAGCAGCGGCAGCTCGCCGAGCGCCTCGTCGCCACCGGGCTGAGTCGCCGCGGATACGACTCCGCCTTCGAGATCATCGGCCTGGAGAACGTCCTCGCCGAGACCGAGGGCTCCTTCCGCGACCCCACGCTCTACTCCCTCACGATCTTCGGCGACCCGGCGTCGCATCGACCGTGGGGCTGGCGATTCGAGGGCCACCACCTCTCGCTGAACTTCACCTCTCCGGTCACCGCGCTCCCCGCTGCCACGCCGTCGTTCTTCGGGAGCAATCCGAACGAGCGGCCCCAGGGCGGCGCCGTGAAGCGGGTCCTCGCTCCCGAGGAGGACCTCGCCCGCGAGCTCGTGAAGTCGCTCGACCCCACGCAGCGGAAGGCGGCGATCTCCTCTTCCACCGCACCGCCCGACATCCTCGCCGGACCGGGGCGAGGGCTCGGCGCCGCCGCGGGCATCGGTTACGCCCAGCTCGGCGAGCTGCAGCGAGGGCTCCTGGTCCGGCTGATCAAGGTCTACCTCGACCGCCACCGTCCGGACGTCTCCGCCGAGGAGTGGTCCCGGATCGAGCGCGCCGGCCTGCCGTCGATCCGGTTCGCCTGGGCGGGTGGCCTCGAGCACGGACAGGGCCACTACTACCGGGTCCAGGGACGCACCTTCGTCATGGAGTACGACAACACCCAGAACGACGCGAACCACATCCACACGGTGTGGCGAGACTCGGAGCGGGACTTCGGCGTGGACCTGCTGCGGGAGCACTACCTCGCGTCCCACCGCGACGCGGGCCAGTGACCCCGGGCCTCGTCCCGGACGAGGCCGCGCCGACTACTTGGGCTGTCCCGACTCGAGCCCGAAGAACGCCCGGAGGATCTTCACCGGCACCGTGCCGTGGCCGACGAGCTCCTCGTTGAAGGCGCGCAGCTCGAATTTTCCGCGCGCTTTCACGTCGCGCTCCAGCGCCCGGATCTCGTCCAGCCCGAGGAAGTACTGGCAGAGCTGTGTGGAGTCGAGCTTGGCCCGGAGCAGCTTCTTCTCCGCGAGCGCCTTTTCCTGGAACCCGTCCTCCTCCATGAAGCGTAGCGCCTCCTCGTCGGTCATCTCGCCGCGCTGGAGCTTGATGTCGAGCAGAGCGTTCGCCGCGACGATCATCGCGCCCCACAGGTCTCTCAGCGCGTACCGCGCGTTCTCCTTGCCTCCGAGCCCTTGCTCGACCAGGAGCGTCGTGCCGTACACGGCCCATCCTTCTGCGAACGCCCCGCTCCAGAGCGTGCTCCGGAGCGGATTCGGACGCTGCCGTGCGTACCAGGCCTGCGTGTGGTGACCGGGATACGCCTCGTGCGCCGCGGTCAGGGTGATCTCGTACCAGTCGTTCGCGCGGAGGTAGCTCTCCACCTTCTCCGGCGGCCAGCTGGGGTCGACCGGGTCCACGAAGAAGGTCCCGTGCCACTTCATCGTCGTGTCCAGCATGCCGGGCGAGAGGTACTCGGCGCCGGAGGCTCCGCGCTTGTACTCGGGCTCCGGCAGGACCCGGAGGGTGTCCGCGGGCGGCAGCTTGATGAGGTTCTTCTCGGTGATGAAGTCGCGAAGGAACCCGAGCTTGTCGGCGTGCGCCTGGACCAGCTGGTCGGCCGCCGGGTGGTTCTTGCTGATCTCGTCGAGCACTCTGCGGATCACCCGCGCCTGCTCCGGACCGGGCGCGGCCTCCACCGGCGCCGGGTCCTTCGGCCAGAGCTCGACGTACAGGCCCCGGGCCGTCGCGAAGAGCCTCCCTCGCTCGGTCTGGAACGCAGCCTCCGCCGCCTTCTGCAGCTGCGCCGGGGTCACGTCCGTCTGCAGCGCCAGCGGGAACTTCCGGTCGTAGAGTTCCTTGCCGAGCCGCCAGTCGTGGGTGGCCTTCGCCGCCGGAAACGAGGCGAGGAATTGCTGATACCCCTCGAGCGCCTTCACCGCCGCCACCCGCGCCTTCTCCGCGTCCGGGTACTTTGCGGTGAACGTCTTCAGGTCGGTGTTGAAGAACGTGATCCGCCCCTTGTTGTCCTTCACTGCCTGCGCAAGCCGCGCGGGCTCGGGCGTGACCAGCGACGACTGCTTCATCGACAGGTGATGCGGGAGCGCCCGGAGCTGCCCGGCCACCCACTTCGCCCGCTGGCTCTCGGGCGCGAACGTGCCGTGGATGAGCTCCCCGAGGCGCGAGGCGACGTACTCCCGCGGGTCGTAGAAGGGGAACGAGTCCTCGAGGCGCGCATCCCACGTCCACTCGCGGATGTCGGTGAGGTACAGGCGCTCGAGCGCGATGCCGTCGGCGAGGATTCGCGCGTCGGCCCGGTCGTCGGGGGAGAGCCCGGAGAGATCGAGCTTCTTCACCTCGGCGGCCAGCGCGTTCAGCTCGCGGGTCCGCTGCGTGATCGCCGGCGGATCGAGGTCCATCATCCGGCCGTCCTCCTTGTGCACGCCCATGTACGTGGCGAGGTGCGGGCGCGCGCGGAACAGGCCGTCGAGGTACTTCTGGCTCAGGGCCTGGACGGGCGAGGTTGCGGCGAGCACGGTCGCCAGGAGCGGGACGGTGGATGCGAGCATGACCGCCAAACCTACACGCCCGGGACCGCGGTGGAAGGTGCTCTTCCGTGGACTGTCGCCGAGGTCCATTCCCCGGTCGTTGAAGGCCATTGAAGGTGTCTGGCACCTTCGATGCGCTCCCTCGACCTCTCCGACAGGT
>DASXGF010000394.1:0-4655 GCA_036489275.1 Myxococcaceae bacterium
ACCTTCACGTCGAAGAGCAGGCGCTTGTCGAGGAAGGCGCTGTTCAGCTCACCGATGACGTCGTAGGCGTCGTTCTGGGTCTTGGCGGCGCTGGAGTTGAAAGTCCCGCTGGTGACCAGGGCGGGGTTCTGCGGCGAGCGGGCGTTGAAGGCGAAGATCTGGAACGAGTTCCCGCCGCCGCCCTTGGTGGGCGTGCCGAGGAAGGTCAGGCTCATCCGGACGTCCGGGGTGACCAGGTAGGTCAGCTTGCCGACGAAGTTGAGCGACCTCGAGTCGGCGAACCAGCGCTGGGTGCTGTTCGGGATGGGGGTGAAAGTCCCCAGCTGGTTCCCGTCGGCGTCCACATCCGCGAGGTTGAAGGACCGGGTGTAGCTGTAGCGCTGGAACGACGGCTGGATGCCGGCGAAGAACCACAGCTTGTCCTTGATGATGTAGCCGCCGATGGTGCCGCCGAAGTCGCCGAAGTTGCCGATGTTCAGCGCGCCGCTCACCACCCCCGTGCCGGAGGTGATCGGCGCCGCTGCGCCGGCCAGCGAGCCGGGAGTGAAGGTGCCCCAGATCGAACCGTGGAACTCGTTGCCGCCCGACTTGATGACGGCGGAGATGGTTCCGCCGGTGGTCCGGCCGTACTCCGGCATGTAGCCGCCGGTGACCACGTTCACCTCGTCGACGAACTCGGCGGTGAGCGGAGTTCCGAGGATGCCGTAGGCCGGGTTGTTCACCGAGAGGCCGTCGATGAGGTACTGGTTCTCCGGCGAGGTCGCGCCGCTGATCGACACGCCGTACACGTCGGCGTTGGCCTCGGGGGCTACCGTGGCGAGCGAGTCGAAGGAGCGGTTCGCACCGCCGAGGCCACCGGGCCGGGAGAGCGCGAGGTTTCGCTGGAAGTCCTGGCTCACCGTCGCGCCGAGCGTGCTCGAGGCGACGTCCACGGTGGGCGCGGAGCCGACGACGCTGATGGTCTCGGCGCCTGCGGTCTCCGGCAGGATCTCCACGTTGAGCCGCAGCGTGCGGTCAGCGGGAACCTCGATGCCGGTCCGGCTGTAGGGCCGGTAGCTCTCCTTCTCGAACCGCAGGGTGTACGTGCCCGGCGGTAACTGCGGTACGCGATACAGACCGGTGCTGTCGGTCACCACCACCTGCTCGCCTTGCAACGACGGCGAGGTGGCTGTCACGACCACGTCGGAGACGGGGGCCTTCGTGGCCGCGTCGACGACGTTTCCGGTCAGCACCGACGTGGAAGCCTGCGCGTACGCCGCGCCCCCCACGAGCAACGAGAACAGCCCGAGGCGCGTGCGAGCACGCCTCCAGAATCGACCTCGCGTGTTTGTCACCAGCTCCTCCCTGAAATCTCCCCGGCTGGCGACTGTCTTGGATTGTTCGACTTCGAGTCAACTTCCGTTGTCATGTTGCAATTGCACGGAATGAGGGATGCGCTTGCGACAAGAAACCCCGTGTCTCAAAGTGTGCTGCATCTGACGCGGAGCTACAGCATCCACGCAGTGCGGCACGCGGCGGATCGGGCCGTTGCCCACGTTCGCGGGTTCCTCCTCGAGGACGCGCCGGGCTCGCGCGTACACGACGTCCAGGACGACCCACGCTTCCAGCACCGGGGCGTCGATCTGCTCTGGGAGCGCGAGGGCGACGTGCTCGGGGTCGAGGTGAAGGGGGATCGGCAGGCGGGGCGACGCGGCACGTACTTCCTCGAGCTCATCTCCAACGTGGAGAAGGACACCCCGGGCTGCTTCCTCTACAGCACCGCAGATCTGCTCGCCTACGTGTTCCTCGATCGCCGCGAGCTGCACCTCTTGCCGCTGCCCGCAGTGCGAGAGTGGTTCCTCGCCCGCCGGACGGAGTTCCCGCTGCGCCGGACCGAGACCCGGGTCGGGGCCAGCCGGTACACCACCGTGGGCGCTCCCGTCCCAGCCAGAAGAGTGCTCCGGGAGGTGTCCGGGACCCGGAGCATCGCGCTCTAGAGCATGGTATCCCTTCTGGATTCAGGGGGAGCCCTTCCAGGAGTCTCGATGCCGCGGTTTCTCATCGCTCTCGCCGTGCTCGCCACGGCCTGCAACTCGGAGCTGGGGGAGGGGGACTCCGGTCCGCTCCCGCTGGCCTGCTTCGCACCCCTCGACGGCGGGGTGTTCCTCACCGGCCTCACCGCTCCGGTGCCCGGCTGCAGCGCCCCGCAGCAGGACGCGGGCGTGTTCGGCCTGGACACCGTCGGCTGGCGGTCGGGCGGCGTCCTCGTCGTTCCGCCCTCGGCGCCGGGGACCCCGCTGCCGCTCGTCATCGCCTTCCATCCGGCGGGTGGCAGCGGCTTCGGCGTCCGGAACCAGCTCTCGATGGAGGCCGCCGCCGACGGCGGAGCCATCTTCGCCTACCCCAACGCCGATCAAGGCACCTGGGACCTCGGAGACACCGACGGCCGGCGGGTGGATGCGCTGCTCCGGACGATGTCCCAGACCTACTGCATCGATCCGGCGCAGATTCACATCGCGGGCTTCAGCGCCGGCGCCGTCTTCACCCTCTTCCTTGGCTGCAACGAGCCGTCCACCTTCGCCTCGCTCGTGGCGGTGGCCGGCACCGAGGACCGCTTCGACACCCGCTGCTGCACGAAGCCCATCTCCGCCCTGCTCATCCACGGGCTCGCCGACGACACCATCTCCGCCGGCGAGGGCCACAACGCCGCCGACGAGATCGGCAAGCGTGACGGGTGCGCCGCCACCACCACGGTCCAGAACGGCTGCGACGTCTACAGCTGCCCCGCGCCGCGCGAGGTCTCGTTCTGCCCCTGGGAGGGCGGACACGAGGTTCCGGACTGGGCCGGGCCGGCCATCTGGAGCTTCTTCTCCGGGGGCTAGGAGACTGCCGCCCGGGCCGGCGCGCGCACGACCGGCCAGTCGGTCGGAACCCGGCGCCCGTCGGACACCCGGGCCCGCAGCGTCGGAGTGCACCCGCGCTCGGCGAAGGCCCGTCGCCAGGCCGCGAATTGGCCTCCGGCGCGCCAGGCGTCCATCGCCGCAAGGCCCGCCTCGGGGCCGCACTGGGCCAGCATGTACTCGACCCAGGCCCACCGGGCCGAGGTCGGCCGCACCTCCGCTCGCCCCTTCAGACCCCGGCGGAGGCGCTCCAGCCGGCCGTCCACCTCGCGGATGCCGGCGAACGGCGCCCCGTCGAGCGGGGTATGGCGCTTGGACACGAACGGTGAGACGCCGAGGGCCACCGGCAGGTGCCCGGCCAGCTCCAGGGTGAAGCGCACCAGCTCGTCCACGTCGGCGTCGGTCTCGAGCGGCAGCCCCACCATCGAGTAGACCTTGAGCCGCTCCATTCCTGCCGCCGCGGCGAACCGGGCGGCGCGAACCAGCTGCTCCTCGGAGTGCTTCCTGTCCACCAGGTCCCGCATCCGCTGGCTCGCGCCATCGGAGGCGACCGTCAGCACCCGGGCCCCGCCCCGGCGGAGCGTGTCCACCAGCTCCTGGCTCAGCCGGTCCGCCCGCAGCGACGACACGCCGACCTCGTGCCCCGAATCCACCAGGGCGCGCAGCAGCTCCACGATGCGCGGGTGGTCGGTCACCGCGGCGCCGACCAGCCCCACCCGCCGGGCATACTCCGGGACCAGCTCCAGCACCCGCTCGGGCGGAACGGTGCGCATGCCGCCATTGGTGGTCCGCCGCATCACGCAGTAGTGGCAGCCCCGGCTGCAGCCCCGCTCGGGCTCGATGAGGAACATCGAGGACAGCTCGGTGTTCGGCGTGAGGATCTGCGAGCGCGCCGGGAGGCGGGAATCGTCGGCGCGGGCCACATGGAGCGAGGGCCCGCCGCGGCCGGGCACCCGGAACCCCGGGGTTGCGGCCAGTCGATCGAGGAGCGCATCGCGCTCCGGCGCTTCCGCGACGAGGTCGAGGAGCCGGTGGACGAGCCCGTCCGCCTCCCCCTGCACCAGCACGTCCACGAAGGGCTCGAGCGGCTCGGGGTTGGAGAAGGTCAGCGGGCCGCCGGCGACCACCAGGGGCCAGCGCATGCCCCGGTCGGCAGCGAGGACCGGAAGCCCGGACAGCGAGAGGACGTCGAGCAGCCCGGGGAGCTCCAGCTCGTACGCCACCGAGAAGGCGAGCACCGGAAACTCGCCCACCGGGGTCCCCGTCTCCAGGGTGAAGAGCGGGGTCCGTGACTCGCGGAAGGCCTCCACGTCGTCGGGGAGGAAAGCCCGCTCGGCCGTGGCCTCCGGGTGGGCGTGGATCTCCCGGTAGACCGTCTGGAAGCCGAGCGAGCTCATGCCCACGTGGTACGGGCTCGGGTAGCAGAGGGCGACCCGGGCCGGCGCAACCTTGTGAAGCGTGCCCTGCTCGTCGGCGAGCAGGCGCTCTCGGTGGGCGTGGAGGTCTCGGGCGGAAGGCACTCGCCCCACTCGCTAACGCGCCTCCCTGCGTCCTGTCCACAAGGGGGCCCCGCAACGACAGAGCCCCCGCGACCACGGCTGGTCGCGAGGGCCCCGAAGACGTCAGGCGTCCCCGATTACGGCGTGAAGCTGCCGAGGCTCGGGAAGTCCGCCTTCAGGAAGCAGGCGCCGGCGGTCCCGAAGAACGCCTGGACCTCGGTGGTCCAGGTGTCGGTGATGCACCCCTGGTTGTAGTTCGACTGGATGCCCGAGCTGA
>DASXGF010000496.1:0-3286 GCA_036489275.1 Myxococcaceae bacterium
CCGCCGCCCGGTCCCGGGCCGCTCGACGCCTTCCGCAGCGAGAGCACCGAGTGGCTCGCTCGCGTCCCGGAGCCCCCGCTCTATCCCCGCGCGGACGACCCGGCCCGCCCGCGTGCCGCCGAGCTCCTCGACGAGGGCATCGGGCTGCTCGGCAGGGGCTGGGCGCTCCAGCAGGCCGCGCGCCTCGACGACGCCGACGTCCCCCTGATCCGGGCAGTGCAAGCCCACGCCGAGGCGCTGGCCGCCACCACCGAGGGCCGCATCTCCCAGGCGGAGGAGGCCTGGGCCCGCGCCAGCCTGCTCGAGCGCGACAGCCGCACCCGCCGCCGCGCCTGGGTCCGCGAGGACGAGGTCGAGCGGCCGGTCTGGGACACGAAGCAGCGGCTGTCGCGCTACGACCCGCGCCCCGCTCCGACCGTCCGGGCGCGCATCCCCTGCGCCCACCCGAACTGCCGCACCGAGCAGGAGGTCAGCTTCCCGCCGACCTACGCGCTCCACGCCTTCACCTGCATCCGCTGCCGGCAGCCCTTCTCCGCCTACCTCGCCGAGTCGCGCGAGGTGCGCGCCACCTCCGCGCCCTTCGGAAAGCGGCTGTCGTTCCGGCTGGAGCCGCTCGGCGGTGGAGCCTCCCGCGTCGAGTTCGACGACGGCTCCCCCGAACCGCTCCACGCGGCGCGCGGCGACCTCCTCGCCTTCCTCTACACGGACGGTCCCGTGCTGCGCGGGGTCACCAACCTCTCCTCGGGCCGGACGCTCTGGCGCCGCCGGACCGGACCCTGCTGGATCGCCACCCAGGCCTACGGCGAGGGCGCGGCCGAGCTGGATGTTCTCCGGAGCTGGCGCGACGACGTCCTGCTGGGGACCGGGATGGGCCGGATGGTCGTCGCGTGTTACGACCGGTGCTCACCCTGGATGGTGCGGTGGCTCGCGCATCGACCCCGCACCCGGGCCTGGGTGCGGCGGAGACTGGACGCGCTGGTGCGGAGGATCGCGTGACGACCGAGGGTGGAACGGGAGGCAGCACTGGCGAGGTGGCCGGGGTCGCTCAGCGGCGGTTTCCGGTGCTCCCCGTCGCGCTGCTCGCCCTCGGCATCGCGGGGCTCCTCTGGTCCGGCATCCAGGAGGCCCGCAGCTCTCGCCCGGCGTTGACCGGCCAGGCGCTGGCCCCGGCGTTCCGGATGGAGAAGTTCGGCGGCGGGTCGGTCAGCTCCTCCGAGCTCCGCGGCAAGGTGGTGATGCTCGACTTCTGGGCCACCTGGTGCGGGCCGTGCATCGCCGAGATGCCCGTTCTTCTGAAGCTGGCCGGCGAGTACGAGAAGCAGGGCGTGGTCTTCCTCGCCGCGAACCGCGACGACGCGAGCGTGGCGAAGGTGCAGGTCGGGATGTTCATCGACGAGCGCGCCCCGGCGCTCGCCCGCTACGCCGCCTTCTCCGACGACGAGACGGCGGACGCGTACGCGGTGTCGGCCATCCCCACGATGGTGCTCATCGACCGGAAGGGGCAGGTCCACGCGAGCTACATCGGCGCGGCGAACGAGCGCGCCTGGCGCTCCCGCATCGACGCGGTGCTCGCGCAGGATTGACCTAGCGGTTCGACACCCGCGTCCCGCCGGTCATCATCTGCTGCATCTCCGGCTCGAAGAAGTGGTACGGGTGCACGGTCTCCGGCCGGGTCAGCTCGTCCAGCTTCCTTCGCAATGGCGCCGGCAGCTCGAAGGAGAGCGCCGCCAGGTTGTCGTCGAGCTGGGTCGGCTTGGTCGCGCCGATGATGGTCGAGGTCACGCCTGGGCGGTGCGCGACCCAGCTCAGCGCCACTTGCGCCGGCGAGCGCCCCACCTCCTTCGCGACCGCCACCAGCGCATCGACGGTCTGCCAGTTCCGCTCCGTGAAGAGCTTCAGGAAGCCGGGGTTCTTCGACTGCTGGAGGGCGCCGAGTCGACCCTGCCCCTCGAGCGATTGCTCCCGGCGGTACTTCCCGCTCAGCATGCCGCTCGCAAGCGGGCTCCAGGGACAGATGCCCACGCCGAGGGCGAGCGCGGCGGGCACGTGCTCCCGCTCGATGTTGCGCTCCACCAGCGAGTACTCGAGCTGGAGCGCGCAGATCGGCTCCCAGCCGCGGAACTCGGCGATGGTCTGCGCGCGGGCGAGGTACCAGGCCGGCACGTCGGAGAACCCGACTGCGCGGATCTTCCCGGCGCGCACCAGCGAATCGAGCGTGGACAGCACCTCCTCCACCGGGGTCAGCCCGTCCCAGGCATGGAGCCAGTAGAGGTCGACGTAGTCGGTCTGGAGCCGGCGCAGCGAACCCTCGAGCGCGCGGTGGATGTTCTTGCGTCCGTTGCCGCCGGCGTTCGGGTTTCCCTGCTCGGAGGAGAAGGTGAACTTGGTCGCCAGCACCACCCGGTCGCGGTTGCCACGGTCGTGGATGAACTTGCCCACCAGCGCCTCGCTGGTCCCGCCGGTGTACCCATCTGCGGTGTCGATGAAGTTGCCGCCGGCGTCGAGGTAGCGGTCGAACATCTCGCGGGCCGCGGACTCGGCGGAGCCCCAGCCCCACTCGGTGCCGAAGGTCATCGTCCCGAGGCAGAGCCGGGAGACGCGGAGGCCGCTGCGGCCGAGGAGCACGTAGTCGTCGAGGCGGGGGGAGGCGTCGGGCATGGCCCACCGATAAGCGCCGCCCGGCGCGGATGCAGCATCACTTCGGGGGCTTCTTCGTCGCCTCGTCGTCGAGCAGCTTGAACTCGACACGGCGGTTCTTCGCCCGTCCGAGCGCCGTGGCGTTGTCGGCGATGGGGCGCTCGAAGCCGTAGCCGGCGCTGACCAGACGCTTCCGGTCGATGCCGTGCTGGACCAGGTATTCCACGACGGATGCGGCCCGTCGCTTCGACAGATCGAGGTTGTAGGCGGCCGTCCCCTTGTTGTCGGTGTGCCCCTCGACCCGCACGTGCTTCAGCTGCGGGTTCTTGGAGAGCACGCCCACCACCTCGTCGAGCAGCGGGAAGGAATCGGGCTTGATGACCGCCTTGTCGTAGTCGAAGTGGACGCTGCCGTTGAGCCGGACGCGGTCGGACTCCAGCGTCACCAGCGGTCCCGTGACCGGGCAGCCGTCGTTCTCCGCCGGTCCGGGCTGGTCGGGGCACTTGTCCTCCGGATCGGGGATGCCGTCCCCGTCCCGGTCGGGGCAGCCGTCGAGCTCGCGGGTACCGGGCTCGCGCGGGCACCGGTCATCCACGTTGGGGATGCCGTCCTTGTCCCAGTCGAGGTCGGGGCAGCCGTCCGGACCGTC
>DASXGF010000453.1:0-3876 GCA_036489275.1 Myxococcaceae bacterium
CCTCGGCCGGTGGAGCCACCCGGAAGGTCCGGGCCTGGGCGAGCGCGGGGAGCGGGAGCAGCAGCGCGACGACCAGCCAGCGGGCGGACGGCCGGTGTGTGTCCCCGGAGGTGGCCTCCGCGACGATGCCGCGGCGAGTTACGTGCGTCGCCGTTGTCATCGCTCGTGAAGCGCGGGCAGAGTTCCCGCCATGTCCGACTGCGTCTTTTGCAAGATCCGGGATGGGCAGATCCCCGCGAAGCTCGTGATGCGCGACGACCGGTGCATTGCCTTCGAGGACATCAGTCCGCAGGCACCGGTGCACGTGCTCTTCGTTCCGCTCGAGCACATCCCGTCCAACAACGCCATGACCCCCGAGCACCGGGAGCTGGTGGGCCACCTGGCGCTCTCGGCCTCGCGGGTGGCCGCAGAGCGGGGCATCGCCGACTCGGGGTACCGGCTGGTCATGAACTGTGGACCCGACGCCTGCCAGAACGTCTTCCATCTGCACCTCCACCTGCTCGGCGGGCGGCAGCTCAAGGGCCCCATGGGCTGATGCCCAAAGATGTCATTCGCTTGCATCAGGTGATGCCAGGGCTTTGAAGTTCATCCGGGTGGCTTGTTCTAAACGCTCTGAATTGCTGGTCCCTGATCTGGCGACTCCCTTGCTACAGGCGATGGGAATGAAACGCCCCGGGCGGCCCCGGGGCCTGCAAGGGAGAGGATCATGGCCAGCCCCGAAATCGCGACCTGGACCAACGGTGAGCACGCGGGTGCCACAGTCGTGCGTGGTGCCGATGCCCGTCGGGCCTTGCGCGAGGCCGGACTCCGGGTGACGGAACAGCGCCTCCGCGTCTTCGAGGCTCTGCAGAAGGCCGCCCGGCCGATGAGCCATCCGGAGATGGTCGCGCTCCTTCCGCAGGACGGGATGGACCGCACCACGGTCTATCGCATCCTGATGGACCTGACCGAGCGTGGCCTCGCCCACCGGCGTGACCTCGGCGACCACGTGTGGCGGTTCGACCTCCGTGCTCCGGACCAGCGGCGCCACGAGCAGAACCACCCCCACTTCAGCTGCACCGAGTGCGGAGCGCTGGAGTGCCTGCCGGTGGACTCCGTGACGCTGTCGCCGGCCTTCGCCGGTCGCGCCGCTGCCGAGATCCACGTCCGCGGCCGCTGCGCGCGCTGCGCCGCCTAGGACTCCTCGGTCGGCGCCATCGTCGGCCCGCCCGCGCTCCCCAGGACGCGGCGCTTGATCCGCTGCGCCCCGGTGCGGGTCACGACGCCGTAGGGATAGGCCGGCCGGTCCGGGTCGACCACCGGGAGCGCGTCGAGGTCCGCCGCGTCCATCCGCGCGAGCGCCTCTGACAGGCTGGCCTGGGCCAGCACCGGGCGCACCGGCCTCATGAGATCGAGCGCGACGAGGACCGGGTCCAGCTCGGCGTCTTTCCAGATCTCCCTCAGGTCCTCCACCTGCACCAGCCCGGCGGGCTGCCCGCGCTCGTCGAGCACCGGGAGCGCACCCGACTCCGACGAGACCAGCTGGTCGAACAGAGCCCGCAGCCGGGTGCTCGCCGGCACGGCCGGACAGCGCACCATCGCCTCGGCCACGGGCGTCCGCCGGAGCACGTCCGCCTCCGTGAGGGCGCGCGGCGAGTTCCGCTCCACCAGCGCGTGGCAGAGCGCCGAGGCCAGCGTGCAGGTCACCATCAGCGGGAGGATGGCCGAGGTGTTCCCCGCCAGCTCGTACATGATCATCAGCCCGGTGAGCGGGCCGCGGGTGAAGCCGGCCACGCACCCGCCCATGCCCGCGAGCGCGTACGCGCCGGAGCGGACGCCGGGAACCGCCAGGTGCAGGAGCTCGCCGAAGGCCCCTCCGCCCATGCCGCCGATGACCACCGCGGCGAAGAACGTTCCTCCCGAGCCGCCGCTGCCGAGCGTGATGCAGGTGGCGACCAGCTTCAGCACGCAGGCCACCACCAGCACCGAGAGGGCCAGCTTGTCCGCGGTGGCGAGGTTGAGCGACTCGTGTCCCACGCCCCACACCGTCGGGCTCAGGAGACCGAGCGCGCCAACCACCAGGCCGCCCAGCGCTGCGCGCGCGGGCAAGCGCTGCCGGCCGAGCCAGGCCGAGAGCGCGCCCGGCTTCTTGCCGTCGAAGAGCTCCTCCGTCCAGTGCAGCAGCCGGACGAAGGCGAAGGCCAGCAGCCCGGTGAAGAGGCCGAGGCCGGCGTAGGCGAGGATCTCCCAGCCGCTCTGCAGCTGGTACGTGACGCGGTCGAGCATCGCCGCGTTGCCCATCACGCCGCGGGCGACCAGGGTCGCGGTGACGCTGGCCAGGAAGATGGGGCTGAACACGCGCAGCTCGAAGTCGCGGAGGATGATCTCCAGCGCGAAGACCGCGCCCCCGATAGGCGTGTTGAACGAGGCGGCGATGCCTGCTCCGGCGCCCGCCGCCAGCAGCACCGAGAGCTCCCGGCGGGTGAATCCCAGCGTCCGTCCCACCGCGCTGCCGAACGCCGCCCCACCGTAGACGATGGGCCCCTCGCGCCCGGCCGACCCTCCGCTGCCGATGGTCAGCGCCGAGGCGAGAAGCTTCCGCAGGCCGCGGCGCGCGGTCAGGACCTCGGGGTCCTGCTGCACGGCCGCCACGACCTCGGGGACGCCGTGGCCGCGGGTGCCGGGGTGCGCCTCGAGCAGGCGCCCCACCAGCGCGCCACCGACGGCCGGGACGAGCACCCGGGCCCAGAAGGGAAGCCGGGGGAGGACGGCGAGGAGGTCGCCACCGTGGCCGAAGACCGAGTTGACCGCGGCCATCGCCACCAGCGGGTAGTAGAGGGCGAGCGCTCCGAGGACGAGGAGGGCCAGCACCCGGAGGCGCTTGCGGGCCATGTCCCGCGCCCCGCCGGTGCGGATGAGCCGCGTCAGCCCGAGCGCGGACAGGGCGAGCGGGACCCCGATGACCAGGTACTCGGGGTGCCAGTGCGCGCTGGCCAGGGACTCGCGAAGCGCGCCGCGGGTCTCCGAGCCCCGGTGGACGATGTCGATCACCTGCGGCCACCCGAACACCACGCCGCTGACCACGCCGATGAGGTTGGCAAAGACGCCAGCCGCCAGGCCTCCGTAGAGGCCCACCACGGCCCCGGCCACCGGCAGGACGGTGGCCCCCGGCAACCGGAGCCGGTCCAGACCCTGGACCACCCGCTCCACGAGGCCACGCCAGACTCCGCCGGCGGTCCGGACCCTTCCCTCGGGCAATGACTGGGTCATGCGCCGCTCTGGCCAAGCGCCCCGGGAACGGCTAGGAGAGCCGACCGGACACGTTTCGGAAGCCACTGCACAGGATGGGAACGATGCACCGTTGGGTCGTGGTGTATGCCACCGTCATCGTCGCGGCATGTGACCAGTATTCGGAACCCCCCCTGCCGCCAGATGTCCAGCCGAAAGTCACTCGGGGCAACGAGATGGCGTGGTCTGGCATCAACTACGCCGGATCCGGACACGGGCGAGACCAGCGGAACGGCACCGCCGGCGTCAACTCGGACGTCAACGACGAGATGATGGAGCCCATCGACCTCGCGGCCGAGCCGACCCCGCCCCCGGGCAGCGGCGTCTTCGGCCCGGGCACCGGCATCCTCGAGTCGGCCCCCGGACGCGGGTCGACGGTGCCCGCCGCGGACCTCGACCAGCCCGAGATGCCCAACGCCCAGCGCGGAGGCCGGGTCTTCCGCCCGAGCGACCACTACTTCGTGAACGGCGTGGACATGGGCCCGAGCTGGGACGCGGCGCCCGGTACCGGCGGCCCGAACAAGTCGAAGTCCAAGCAGCCGTAGGGCGCGGTCAGGTCGGCTCATCCGCGCGTGGGGAACCGGACCTCCACCGTGTAGCAGCCGGGAA
>DASXGF010000482.1:0-3993 GCA_036489275.1 Myxococcaceae bacterium
GGGGTGGACCGCGTCCCGTCCCAGCAGCGGAAGCGAGAGGTACCGCTGGAGGAGCTGGGGCCTGTCCGGATCCAGGAGGAGCCCGCGCGGCAGGCGCGGGTGGGAGAGGGCCAGCCGCAGCAGGCACCGCGGATCGAACGAGGAGACAATGACGTGGCCCTGGTGGTGGCCCGCCTCGAGCAGCGTGCCGGCGGCCTCCGCGACCCGGGTGCCGTTCCAGTTCTCGCTCTTCAGCTCGACGTTGATGAACGCACTCCGGGGAAGCGATTCCAGCACCTCGGCCAGGAGCGGGACGCGGCCCGGCGACCCGCCACGGGGCCCGGCCCGGACCTCCAGCCGCGCGAGGTCGCCCCACCGGGTGTCCGCGACCCGGCCTCTGCCGCCGGTGAGGCGCTCCAGCCACTCGTCATGGAAGACCACCACCTCGCCCGAGGCGCAGAGCCGCGCGTCCAGCTCCACCCCGTCGGCCCCCTGGTCGAGCGCGAGCTGGAACGCGGTGAGCGTGTTCTCCGGCGCGTCGCTGCTCGCGCCCCGGTGACCGAGGATGCGCACGGGGCGGTCAGCGTCCGGCCAGGGGCCTGGCCAGGTCAAGCCGCTTGCGCGTCCGCGCCTCGCAGGCGATGTTCCTCCCCGGCGCCATGCCCCGTCTTGGATTCGGAGAGCTGCTGGTCATCGGCTTCGTGCTGCTGGTGGTGTTCTCCGCCTCGCGCATGTCGTCCCTGGGGAACGCGCTGGGGAAGTTCGTCTACTCGTTCAAGAAAGCGTCCCAGGGACAGGGCTTCGTCGACGTGAAGCCGGAGCGCACGCTGCGTCCCCCGCGCAACCGCGACACCGACGGCGACGCAAAGAAGGGCTGACCGCGCCGCCGAACCGCGGCTCAGTGATCGACGGTGGCCGTCACCTTGAGCCGCAGACCCGAGAGGTCGCGCGGCGCCTCGTCGAGGAGCACCAGGAAGTCCGCTCCCTGGCCGTCCGGCACCGGCTTCGCCGCGCCCAGCAACCGTGCCCGGAGCGCCTCGACGTCCGCCGGGGTCGCGGCGCGCCACAGCTCCTCGGGGGTGGCGATGGCGCCGGCGAGCGTCTCGCCGCTCTTCACCGCCTGCGCCCCGTCCCAGACCTCGGCGCGAACCCGGACCCTCGCCGACGGCGCCCCGCGGTTCAGCACCCGGCCGCGCACGTAGAGCAGCGAGCGGCCCGAGCGCGTCTCGTAGGTGCCGGGGCTCACGTCGACCGGGGCGACACCGCTCCCCGGCCGGAGCGCCTGGAGCAGCCGGCGCGGAGAGAGGGCCGCGCCTTCCACCCGCCCCACCGTCGCCCAGCTGGAGACCATCCCCACCACCACGAGCAGGAGGAGCGCGGCCAGGCCCACGTTGAGGATGACCGCGCTCACCTGGCGCGCCGTTCCAGGGCGCTCGCTGTCTTGCAGCCCGAGCCGGATGCGGCTGGGCGGCTTGGAGATGGTCGGCATCGGCCCGGAGGTCGTCGGGAGCAGCGACGCAGCCGCGGGCTCCGGCGTCTCGGGGATGTCGGGGAGCAGCCCTCCGTAGACCTCGGGCACCCCGAGGGACGGGCGCGGCCCGGAGGGCATCTCGAAGAAGGCGTGATCCGGCGAGCCCGTCACGGGCTGCGGCGCCTCGTCGAGGATCACGGCGTTCGGCGCCGGCGCCCGAGGAGCGAGGGCGAGCGGCTCGGGCACGGGAGGAGGAGCCGGGGGCGGACGCGACGGCGGCGACGGCTCGGAGAAGGGATCGTCCCACCCGAGGCTCGCCGGAGCCGGAGCCGGAGCCGGAGCGGGGACCGGCGCGGGCGCAGCGGCCACGGGCGCCGCGGGTCCGGCAGGGAAGGACCAGGCGAGGTCAGGCGCCGGCGCGGGGACGGGTTCCGGCTCCGGCGGTAGGCGGCGATCGAGCTCCATGGACGGGAGCTCGGGCTCGAGCTCCAGCTGGGCGCCGCCGAGGCCCGGGGGCTGGCCGCTCCAGCCCGCGGTGTCGGTGCCGGTGTCGAGCTCGAGCTCGCCGTGCGCCGGGAGCCCGGCCCGGTCGAGGGAGGGGAGATCGTCCAGCACCGTCCCGGCTCCACCGAAGATGGGCTCCGGGGGGGCCGACGGCTCCTTTTCGGGTACCGCGGCGAGGCTCGACACGTGGGTGGAGATCTTCCCGTCGACGGACAGCGCGTGCGACGGCCCGGCGACGCCCCAGGCCGGGGTGAAGCCCGCCAGCGCCGCCAGGTCTTCGGGGGGCAGGGAACGCCGCGGAAGGGCGAGTGGGGCCGAGAGGTCGACCGCAGCCGGCTCGGGGGTGAGCTCTCCCGGAGTCGCCTCGAAGAGATGCGAGAGATTTCCACCCGGTCCCGCCGGGAACGGAGGTGGCGGAACGGGAGCGCCGCTGCCCTCCGCGTCGAGCTCGGCGTAGGGCGGAGCGCGCGCCACCTCGAGGGAAGGGTCCGGCTCCGGCGACGGGGGCAGCGGTCGCACCGGAAGCGGAGCCCGGGCGAGCGCGGGCTCGGGCCGCGGACCCGGGAGCTCCGGCTCCAGGGCGACCGCGGCCGCGCCGGCCGGTGCAGGGCGCGACGGCGCGGGCGGGAAGTTCCATGCCGGGTCGGTGCTCGGCGGCTCGACGCCCGCGACGTCGACCTCGAAGTCGTCCTCCGCCGGCGCGGGCGACATCTGCGCGAGCAGCTCGGAGACGGTGGTGCCGCGCGCCGGCGTCTTCTCCATCTCCGACGTGCCATCCGGACCGAACGCTTCGAAGGGATCGGGGACCCTCGGACGCGCTGCGGCAGGGGACGGATCGTCCCCCCGCTCGGCCGGCGAGTCGGGGTACACGCGGAAGGTGTGACCGCACCGCGAACAGCGAACCTTGAGCCCACGCACGGTGACCTTTCCATCGGGCACCTTGAAGCGCGTGTGACACTGCTTGCAGGCGATGATCACGGGGGTCGAGCCGACAGGGGGCTGGAACCTGCGAGAATACCAGGGGAAGCCCGCCCGCCCCCCGTGTAGGTGCACCCCCTCCACCTTGTTGCACCGAGCCAAACCGTGCTGCTATCCAGCCGGAACCTGGAGGTCTCTGCAGGGAGGCGCTGCAGCGCGGCATGGTCGAGCAGAAGCGAGCCCACCGTTCACGACGGCGACACACGATCCATGACTGAACCCGAACAGCTCCATCCCCCCCAGGACGAGGCTCCGCGCGAGCCGAAGATCATCAAGCGCTACACGAACCGGAAGCTCTACGACACGGTCGAGAGCCGGTACGTCACGCTCGACGAGATCGCCGAGATGATCAAGCAGGGCGCGGAGGTGAAGATCGTCGACAACCGCACCAAGGACGATCTCACCTCGGTCACGCTCGCGCAGATCATCTTCGAGGAAGAGAAGAAGAAGAATCAGATGCCGCTCAGCGTGCTGCGGGAGATCATCCGCCGCCCGGGCGACGCGCTCTCCGGCTTCATCCAGAAGGAGGTCAGCCCCCGGGTCGCCTCGATCCGCGAGGAGGCCGAGACCCGCCTGGACCGCCTGCTCCGCCGCGAGGAAGGTGGCTCGGGCGAGCTGAAGGAGGACCTCCTCCGCGCCGGCCAGCGCACCATCGAGGACTGGCAGCGGCGCGCGGACGACCGGGTGAAGTCACTGGTGGAGAGCGTGACCGGCAGCCTTCCGGCGCTCGGCTCCGACCTCGGCCAGCTCAGCCGGCGCCTGGAGGAGATCGAGCGCCGTCTGGACGCGATGGAGAAGAAGGCGCCAGGCTCCGGCGGGGGCGAGTAGCCCCAGCACCCGTGCTCAGGGCGAGGGGCGGTCCGATGCCTCGACTGCGCCCAGCGTCCACACGGACTCGGCCACCGCGCTCATCATCTGCGCGCCCCGGCTTCGCGGCGCGTAGTCCCACACCGTCTTGCCGTAGCTCTGGGCCTCGTCGATGGCGACGTTGACCCCGAGGGGCGGCGTCACCAGCCCCGGAAAGTAGGCCTCGAGCCGCTCGCGCACCGCCTCGGCGAGGG
>DASXGF010000487.1:0-4033 GCA_036489275.1 Myxococcaceae bacterium
TGTACGTTCTGTCTCGCCTGCACCGAGGCGATGAAGGGCGTCTGCCCGAACTGCGGCGGAGAGCTCGTGGCGCGGCCGCGGCGGAAGAAGAAGGGTGCTTGAAGGGATTCGACCGATGACACGCCTCCTGCTTCTCGCCGCCTCCCTGGCCTGCCTCGCCGCCACCGAGCAGAAGACGGACTAGAAGCCCACGGTGGTCAGCGTTCCTCCGCCGGCCCCGATGTTCGCCGTCCTCGCGTCGGGCAAGGTGTACACGCTGACGAACATGGGCCCGGTGCTGGGGGCGGACGGGAAGCGCCTCGCCTTCGGGATCGGCTTCCTCGCTCCGAGCTCCGACGCCGCGAAGGTCCGTGCCGCCGCCGCCGATCTGGTGACTCTCGTGGATGCCGAGGCGATCGCGAACGGGGAGGAGGCGATTCTCCTCGCCGCCTACAGCGCGTATGACCCCATCTCGGCGGTGAGCCAGAGCACCGCGTACAACTTCGTCTTCAGCCGGAAGGGCGGGAAGTGGGCCACCGAACAGCGCCCCGCCTCCCTCCCTGCGGTCACCGAAGGGACCCGGCAACTGCTCGGAGGCTGGCGTGGCTTCCGGCGCGATGCCGCCGCCGAGCCGATCGCCGCGCGGGCGTCGCGGGACTGGCTACAGCTCATGGACGGCGGGCGGGTCCCCGAGGCATTCGCCCAGACGACCAAGTACCCGGATGCCGCGTGGGACGAGAGCCGCCTCAAGGACTACTGGGATCACGAGTTCCGTCCGCGAGGCTCGGTCCGGGCGCGAACCCTCGCCTGGTGGCTCCATCGGTGGATCCCGGAAGCCAAGGAGCAGGCCCCCCGCGAGTACCTGGTCGTCTCCTTCATGACCAGGGTCGGCGACGAGCACGAGCCCTTCCCGGAGCGCGTGACGCTCCGCCGCGATGACGACGGCACCTTCCGGGTCGCAGGGTTGTGGACCCCCCGACCCTGAAGCACATCCGGCCGACCGGGGCGGCGGAGCCGCCTCAGCGCACGAACGCCGTTCCGCGGCTCCCGGGCTCCCGGGCCTCGTCGAGGATCGACGTCGGCGGATCGATGCCCACGATGTGGACCGCCTCGATGCCCTCTTCGAGCATCGCCAGCGACTCCTCCACCTTGGGGATCATCCCGCCGGAGATGATGCCAGAGGCCATCTGCTCGCGGGCCTCCGCGGCGGTCAGCTTCGGCATCCGCGTCGACGGGTCGTTCTTGTCCCGCAGCACGCCGGGCACGTTGGAGACCAGGAACAGCTTCGCCGCCCGGAGCTTCGCCGCCACCCGGGCCGCCACCGTGTCGGCGTTGATGTTGAAGACGTTCCCACCCGAGTCGCCGCCCAGCGAGCCCAGCACCGGCACGAAGCCCAGGGTGGCCAGCTTCTCCAGCGCTCCCGTGTCCACCGCGACGATGTCCCCGACCAGCCCGAGGTCCACCGGGTCCGGACCCGCGCCGGTGATGACCTTCGGCGGGCGGCGGACCGCGTCCACGAGACCGGCCGACACGCCGGTGCTGCAGAGCGCCGGCACCTCCGCCAGACGCATCGCCGCCGCAACGTCCACCGACACCTGGCCGGCGAGGGCCATCTTCATGACCTCGAGTGTCTCGGGGTCGGTGACCCGGCGGCCACCGACGATGGTCGGCTCGAGCCCCAGCCGCCGCCCCAGCTCGGTCGCCTGCGGGCCGCCGCCGTGGACGATGCAGACGCGGACACCGGCGCCGAGGAACTCGCCCACCGCGGCGCCGACGCTCCCCGCCAGCCGGGTGCGGTCCGCGGCCAGCTCACCGCCCACCTTCACCACGAACCATCTTCCGGCGAAGTCGGTGAGCGCAGTCACGGCCAGAGCCCCGGCTCGTTCAGGGTGAGCGTCTCGTCGTAGCCCATCATCACGTTGAACGCCTGGATGGCCTGCCCTGCCCCGCCCTTCACCAGGTTGTCGAGCGCACTGAAGCACACCACCCTGCGATTCGCCCCGGTCGGGGCTCCGAGGGTGAAGCCGACCTCGACGTAGTTGCCGCCGGACACCGCCACCACCTCCGGCTGCCGGCCCTCCACCACCCGGACGAACGGCTCGCCGGCGTAGCAGCGGGCCCAGGCCTCCTTGAGCTGCTCGGCGGTGGTCGAGGCCGGGACGTCGACGAAGCTGGTGGCGAAGATGCCGCGGGGGAGAGGCGCCGACACCGGAACGAACTCCAGCGCCAGGTCCTTGCCGCCGGCACCCTGCAGGGTCTGGAGGATCTCCGGGATGTGCTGGTGGTCGAGCGGCTTGTAGGTCCGGAGATTGACCGCCCGCAGCGGATGGTGCGTCGTCAGCTGGGGATTCGCGCCCGAGCCCGAGCTGCCCGTCGCGGCGACGGTGTGCACTGGACCGCCGAGCATCCCCGCCCGGGCCAGCGGCAGCAGCCCGAGGGCGATGGTGGTGGCGAAGCAGCCCGGCGAGGCGATGTACCGCGCCCGGGCGATGGCGGCCCGGTTCACCTCGGGCATCCCATAGGTGAAGACACCGTCGGTGAGCGATTGCGGCGAAGGATGGGCGACACCGTAGTAGCGCTCGTAGGCCGCGGGGTCGCGCAGGCGGAAGTCCCCCGACAGGTCCACGATGCGCACGCCCGAGGCGAGGATGGCCTGGACCACCTTCGCCGTCGTCTTGTGGGGCATGGCGAGGAACGCCACGTCCATTCCAGCGACGGCCTGCTCCGGCGCCATCTCCTGGAAGGTCAGCTCGGTGAGCCCGGCGAGGCTGAAGTGCACGTCGCCGACCTTCTTGCCGATGTTGTCCGCCGCGGTGACCCGCGCGACCTCGACATGAGGATGGAAGAGCAGGCGGCGGAGGATCTCCGCTCCGCCATAGCCGGTGCCCCCGATGAGAACTGCCTTCACACGCGCCATGATGGCCGGGCACCCTGCCAGAGTGCGGTCACCCAGGAAAGCGCCGCCCGGAGGTCGGCGGTCCCACCTGTCGGAGACGGTCTCCGGGCTCACGACGCAGGCGGTCGTGTGAGCCGTCCAGACGACTCCTTCAGCGCGGCCGCTCCTGCGCGGCCAGCGCCTGGTCCAGATCCTTCTCCACCTCCGCGAGGTGACGCCCGAGCTCGTCTGGGTCGACGAAGGGATTCGGAACGCGTCCGCGCGCGAGGCGCTTCGCCTTCCCGGTGAGATCGAACCAGAACCCGTGCGCCCCGAGGAGCACGTCCGCCTTCAGCGAGCGGAGTCGGGCGATGGAGCGACGCTCGTCCTCGGCCACCGCCGGGTAGACCGGGTTGTTGGTGAGCTTGAACGGCGAGACCACCAGGCCGCAGACGAAGACCACCTCGTGGGCGCTCCCGCCCTCCTCGATCCGCGTCGACCAGGTGGTGCACCCGCGGGTGTGGCCCGGAGTCAGGGTCGCGACCAGCGAGACGCCCCCGAGCTCGACGCGCTCGCCGTCCTGCACCCGTCCGTCGGGCGCGAACGCCTCGTAGGAGTAGTCGTCGCCATAGGCGAAGTCACCGTGGCCTCCCCGCTTCATCTGCTCGGCATCGGCGTCGCTGGCCAGGATGCGGGCCCCTGTCCGGCGACGCACCTCGGCGAAGGCTCCGCAGTGGTCGTAGTGCGCGTGGCTGTTCAGGAGCAGCTTCACGTCGGCGAGCCGGAAGCCGAGGGCCTCGACGTTGCGCTCCAGCATCGGGAGCATCTCTGCCGGTCCGGAATCCAGCAGGACGTGCCCGGCGGGGGTGGTGAGGAGAAAGGCGCTGATGCCGTTCGCCCCGACGTAGTGGAGGTTGCCGAGGATCCGGAACGGCGCGACCGGCTTCATCAACTCGGACTCGAGGGAGCGGACCTGCGCGGGCGAAGGCGGCTTCGCGGTCGTGTCGCGCCGGTCCTGCACGACGCGCCAGGCGCCCTCGACCGGGCGGAGCGTGAGCTGCTCTCGCCGCCGCTCGGTCGGCGACTCGAACCAGAGCACCGCCCAGGCCTGGGACTTGCCGACCTTCATCGACTCGACCCGGCGGACGCGGCGGAACTCGTCCGCCGCGGGTCCACCCG
>DASXGF010000495.1:0-5982 GCA_036489275.1 Myxococcaceae bacterium
AAGATGGCGAAGAGCACCATCGCGAAGTGCTGGCGACTCAGTGAGTCGGTGACGATCTCCGGCATCGTCTGCGCCCCGAACACCGCGTACTGGCTGCCCAGGCGCCCGATCGCCGCCCGGATCGGGAGCAGCGCCTGGCCCGGGTCGCCCTCGGTCCGGACGGCAACTCCCACCCCGCCGGCGAGCAGCGAGAGCAGACCGTCGGTTGCCTGCGTCCAGGGAGTGTAGAGCTGAGCCCTGAGCGAGTTGTGGTCGTCGGCGTCGAGGCCCCATTGCTTGACGTGCGCGACGATGCCGACGATCTCGACGGGCTGCGTTCCCCGCTCGAGATGAATCCGTCGGCCCACTGCCTCACCGTCGGGGAAGTAGGTGCGGGCGAACACCTCGTCGACCACCGCCACCGGGGCGCTCCGGACTCCGTCCTGAGGTCCGAGGAAGCGCCCGCGGAGCAGGCGGATGGACATCGCCTCGAGGTAGCCCGGCCCGACGATGTAGCTCAGCGTCCACTTCATGTCGTTGCTGCTCGTCGGACGAGGCTGTCCGTCGATCCAGAAGAGCTTCTCGTCGTCGCCGGTGAGGGGAAACGCACCGCCATAAAGCGACGCCGCGCGGATCCCCTGGGTGGAAGTGATGTTCGCCTCGAGATCGCTCAGCGCGGCCCGGATGGTCTCCGGAGGCTCTTTTCCCACCGCGGGAGGTAGAGACACGTTGAAGGTGAGGACGCGCTGGGGATCGAAGCCGGGGTCGACGCTCGACAGGCGAGTCAGGGTGCGAACCATGAGGCCGGCCCCGACCAGGAGGACCAGCGCCAGCGCGACCTCCAGCACGACCAGGGCATCCTGCGAGCGCCGGTGTCCCCCCGGGAGCCCGGCGGCCCCCCGCAGTGACTCGTGGGCCGAGGACCGGACGGCGGCCAGCGCCGGAGCGAGCCCGAAGAGCGTCCCGGAGAGGAGCGAGATTAGCAGCGTGAACCCGAGGACGCGGGCGTCGACGTGGACCTCGGTCGTGCGCGGAAGCCCGTCCCCGGACAGTCCGAGCACGGCCCCGGTGCCGAGCATGGCGAACACGATGCCCAGGGCTCCACCGAGGATTCCCAGCAGCATGCTCTCCGTGAGCAGCTGCTTCACGATCCGCCCTCGCCCCGCGCCCAGCGCGGTCCGGACCGCAAATTCCCGCGCCCTGCTGCTGGAGCGTGCGAGCATCAGATTCGCCACGTTCACGCACGCGATGAGGAGCACGAACGCCACCGCGGCGAAGAGGAGCAGGAGCACCGAACGGACGGGACCGACGACTTGCTCCTTCAAGGGGACGAGAGCGGCGCCCACTCCCTTGTTCACCTCGGGGTAGGCCTCGGCGAGTGATCGGGTCACTGCCTCCATGTCGGCCCGGGCCTGGACGATCGTGACGCCCGGCTTCAAGCGCGCGATGCCGTGGATGCCGAGGCCTGCGCCGCGAGAGAGAAGCAGGTCGTTCGCCCACTGCCCGATGGGGACGTAGACGTCGGCCTTCCTGGGGAGATTGGCGGCGGAGAGCGGGAAGCCGGGGACGACTCCGACGATGGTGTAGGGACGGCCGTCGAGGGTGAGCGTGGTTCCCAGAACCTCGGCGCTCGAGGCGAACCGACGCCGCCACATCCCGGCGCCGATGAGCACCACCGGCGCAGCGCCGACCTCGTCCTCTCCTCGGGCCAGGCCGCGTCCGAGCATCGGCTGGATCCCGAGCAGGGGAAGGAAGTCCGAGGAGACGAACGCTCCCGTGACCTGGTCCGGAGTGCCTTGACCGGTGACGATGAAGCTGGTGTTCCGGGAGACTGCGAGCCCGGAGAAGACGGTGTTCGCTCTCTGCCAGTCACGGAAGTTCGGGTAGGAGATGGAGCCCCGATCGAAGTTGGGCTTCGACGCATGCACGCCGACGAGCTGGTCCGCGTCGGCGAAGGGCAGGGGGCGGAAGAGCACGCCATCGACGATGGAGAAGAGCGCGGTGTTCGCGCCGACCCCGAGCGCGATGGTGAGCACCGCCACCAGGGTGAACCCCGGCGCCTTTCGGAGTCCTCGGAGCGCGTGACGGAGGTCGTCGGCCAGCATCAGGCCGGGGCGAGTGCAACCCCCGTTCCGAGGGATGGGCCAGGCGGGTCCCGGCGAGGCCCGCTGCCACCGTCCACCTGTGGGACCGCCATTCCCAGGAACGGAAGAGGCCGGAAACGGGGACGGGGTCGGGAGCTCGGCTGAGGGCGGCCCTCGGGTGAGGCCGAGGGCTGGGCGCTGGTGTGAGCCGCAGATCGGGTTGACAGCTTCTTCGCCCGGCGCAACTGAGGAGGCGTGCCCGCCTTTTCCTCGTTCGACACCCGGAAGTACCCGACCGTCACGGCCCGCGAGGGGTACGGGGTCTGGTCGGCCTCGTACGAGGAGACCATCAAGGAGGACATGGACCTCCGCCTGCTGGAGCGCATCGGCACCGTTCGCTGGGACGAGGTCGAGCGGGCCGCGGATCTCGGCTGCGGGACGGGGCGGACCGGTGCCTGGCTCCGAGCGCACGGCGTCCGGCAGGTGGATGGAGTGGACATCACTCCGGAGATGCTGGAGCGGTCGCGGGCCCGAGGAGTCTACGACAGGCTGGCGCTCGCCGAGGTGAACGACTCCCGCCTCGACGCCGGCCGCTATGCGCTCGTCACCACCGTGCTCGTCGACGAGCACCTCGCCGAGCTCGGTTCGCTCCATCGCGAGGCCGCACGACTGGCGCGGCCGGGCGCGGCTCACGTGCTGGTCGGGTTTCACCCCTTCTTCATCATGAAGTCGGGAATGCCCACCCACTTCGATGGCCCCGACGGAACGCCGGTGGCGATCGAGACGCACGTCCATCTCTTCTCCGAGCATGTCCAGGCCGCCCTCGCCAGCGGCTGGTCGCTCGCCGAGATGCACGAGCAGCTGGTCGACGAGCGGTGGATTGCGCTGAAACCGTCCTGGGCTCCGCTCCGGGATGTCCCGATCAGCTTCGCCGCCGTCTGGCGATTCTGAGCGGGATGCCCGCCCGCCGACGCCTCCCTCCGAAGTTGCTGGACATCCCCGGACGCTCGCGGGACTCAGGATCGCGGCGGGACCTGCCTCCTCTTCCGGTGTGCTCGCTCTCGCCAGGAGCGTGGAACGCCATGTCTCGTCGTCGGTCTCTCTGGTCGGCGCTGCTCGGCGCCGGTGCGCTGCTGGTCGCTTCACCCGTCCTCGCCCAGGGGCTTCAACCCGGGAAGGCGTGCAAGGCAGATCTGGAGAAGGTCTGCCCGGGAGTCGAGCCCGGTCACGGCCGGATCCTCGCCTGCCTCGAAGGAAAGACGGATCAGCTCTCGGCGGCGTGCAAGGACGATACGAGCAAGAAGCTCGTCTCGTTCTACAAGGCGTGCAAGGCAGACGCGGACAAGTTCTGCGCCAGCGTGGAGCGCGGCGAGGGCAGGGTGATGCAGTGCCTCAAGGACAACGAGGCCTCGCTGAGCTCTTCCTGCAAGAAGGTGTGGGGCAAGGCCAAGAGCAAGAAAACCGCCGCCAAGTGACGGAGGCGGAGCGGCTCGCCCGCGCGACCTTCCTCGGAGCGTTACCGTGAAGCGTCGCGCGAGGCCGGGCTTCCACTCGGTGACGCCGCGGCTGGTCGTCACCGATGCGGGCGCTCTGGTGGAGTTCCTGCGCACCGTGTTCGGCGCCACCGGCACGGTCCACGGCGACCGGCCGGCCGAGATGCGCATCGGCGACTCGCTCGTGATGGTGAGCCCGGCCGGGGCGCGAGAGGCCTTCCCCGGATTCCTCTACCTGTACGTGGACGACGCGGACGAGACCCACCGGCGGGCCGTCGAGCCCGGTGCGGTGACCCTCGAGCCTCCGCTCGATACGCCCTACGGCGACCGGCGAGCGATGGTCCGGGACCGGTGGGGCAACGTCTGGCAGATCGCGCACGTGCTCCGTCGACCGGCGGCGTTCAGGCGCGCGCGAGGTCGATGAATCCCCGCTCGGGGTCGGTGGAGAGCAGCCGCACCCGGACCCGATCTCCGACGTCCATCCCCTTCTCGCCGCGGACCACCCGGCCTTCCGCCGGCGGCTTCAGGAGCCGGACGAAGGTGCCGTGCTCGGTGACGCCCGTGACCAGGCCGTCGAAGACCTCTCCGACCCGATCGTGGAGGAGAAGCGCTGCGATGACCTTCCGCATGAGACGCTCGAGCTTGCGGGTGGCCGCCTCCATGCGCGTGCAGTGCTGGGCGATGCCGTCGAGCTCGCCGTCGCCGTAGGGCGGTGGCGCGCCGGCTAGCTGCGCCTTCACCAGTCGCTGGGTGATGAGGTCCGGGTACCGCCGGTTGGGCGCGGTCGAGTGGCTGTAGTCGTGCGCAGCGAGCCCGAAGTGTCCCGGAGACTCCTGGCCCGCGGGGCGGAGGACGTACTCGCCCGGGCCCAGCAGCTTCACCACCGCGAGCGAGAGGTCCGGGAAGTGGAGCGGGTCCTTCGTCCTCTGCTGCTGGAGGAAGCGCGACAGCGCCACGCCATCGGGCTCGGCGGGAAGCGCCGTCCCGAGCCCCTGCGCCAGGGAGACGATGCGGTCCCAGCGCTTGGGCGTCCGCACGACGCGCGCCAGGGACGAGCGATGGGCGGCGTCGAGGAACCGGGCCATCACCCCGTTCGCCGCCACCATCAGGTCCTCGATGAGCTCGCGGCTCCGGCTGTCGGGAATGGTCTCGAGGTCCAGGACGCGCCCGTCGGACATCACCGGGCGGGGCTCGAGCGTGCGGAGCTCGAGCGCTCCGGCGCGCTCCCGGGCAGTCCGGAGGGCGCGGGTCGCGGCGTCCTGCAGCCGCAGCTGCTGCTCCAGGCCCGGCACGGCGGCGACGCGCGGCGGCACCGGAGCATCGCCGTGGAGCCACGGCCCGACCTCCGGGTAGCTCAGCTTGGCCTTGTTGTGCATCCTGGCCTTGCGGACGGTGCCCTCGGTGACCGAGCCGTCCCGGAGCACGCGATAGCCGATGACCACCGCCAGCCGGTCCACGTCGGGGAGGAGCGAGGTGAGATCCTCGGAGAGCGGCCGGGGCAGCATCGGGAAGACCGCGGCGCCGGTGTAGAGCGAGGCGGTGTTTGCCCCGGCGCGGCGGTCCAGCGGCGTTCCCTCGGGGACCAGCGCATCCACGTCGGCGATGGCGACGAGGAGCCGGGTGCTCCCGTCGGGGAGCGCCTCGCCCCACTCCAGCTGGTCCAGGTCCATCGAGTCCGGGTTGTCGATGCTGGACCAGAGCAGGCCGCGGAGGTCCTCGACATCCTTCGGCTGCGGCGGGCCGGTCCGTTGCAGCGCCGCGACCTGGGCCTCGGCGTCGGCCGGAAAGTCGGGGAGGAAGCCCAGCTCGAGGAGGGCGCGCCGGGCGCGGTCGAGGAGGTTGAATGCCATGGGGGCGCACCATCCCAGAGGCCGCGCCCGCTGCGCCGCAACTTTCCTGCGCTCGGCTGCCAGGGCGCCGTCTGTCCGTCAGTCCACCCGGAGCACGGGTGTGGAAGACCCCGCCGGGGGGGCCCACGCCGTGTGGCGAGACGTCGGCCGGCCGTGCAAGAAGAAGGGGAGATGTCGTCCCCCGCCTTCCGCTCGCCTGCACCCATCGTGCGGCTCACCAACGGCTTCGTCGAGCCGTTCGACAATGCCGTGGCCACGGCGCGGACCTGCTACAGCCCGCGCATCATCAAGGCCGAGGACGTGCGGAAGGATGACCGGGCCCGGGAGGTCCGCGATCGCATCGCCCGGGAGACGTACCAGGCGGGCCACCACACCACGCTCCAGCACGCCACCTTCCAGTTCAGCCTCGAGAACGTGAGCCGGCAGCTCATCTGGAGCGTGCTCCACGCCCACCCCTTCTACAACTCGGAGCAGGTCAGCCAGCGCTACGTGGAGGTGAAGCCGGACCGGGTCATCCTCCCCGCCCTCTCCGAGGCGCAGGACGCGCTCTACCGCGGCGTGGTCGAGGCCCAGATG
>DASXGF010000574.1:0-6580 GCA_036489275.1 Myxococcaceae bacterium
TGGGGCCGTTGCGGGACCGCCGGGCGCGGGGGCAGTGGGCGGAGGGTCACCCGGGTTGCCGGGCGGAGCGGGGGAGGGACGCGCGACGGCTGCACGTTGCGGACGAGCCACGCCACCAGCAGGGCGTGCACGAGGAGCGAGACGGCCAGCGCCCGGAGAAAGGGCCGGCGAGACCCGGTCCGCGGCGTCGACACGGTTCGCTGCTCCTCCCTCGGTGAACCGCCCCGGGCACAACCGCCGGGCCGGTGGGATGTTCCCTGCCCGCCACAGCGTAGCGGGGAAGCCCGCGGAGGGCGCGTTCCTGGCGCCCACCCCCGCGAGCAGGCGGCCGGGGCTGGTGGCGGCGCGCGCGACGCATCCCCACCTCATGCGCGCGAATGGAGGACGACACCGTGGCGAAGAAACGGAAGGTCAAGGCCAAGAGTGACCGGGCGCTGCTGGAGCTCGGGGAAGATCTCCTCACCGCGGTCCACCTCCACCAGGCCATCCAGGAGACCGAGGTGCGCGCGGCGGTGGGCACCGCGCACCACGGCCTGGTCCAGGCCGCGGGAGACCTGGTGGGGCGCATCGCCGATCGCTTCCTCGACGAGGCCGGGGTGAACGCTGACGACCGCGTCCGGTACGCCCGCTGGGCCGGGCCCGATGCCGTTCGCGCCGCCCAGGAGGTGGAGGTCCAGGCCCCGGCCGACGAGGCGGCCCACGCCCACTAGCTTCCGGGCGGGGTCCCGGCGCGTGGCGCACCGAGCGCATCGAGCAGCGCGTCGGCGGTGGGCTCCACCGAGAGGCGGGCGCGGTCCGCCGGGGTGACGAACCCCTCCACGACCTGCCGATCGACGGTGGCCACCAGCGGGTCCCAGAACCCGTCCACGTTCAGGAGGCCCAGCGGCCGGGTGTGCAGCCCGAGCTGGGCCCAGGTGAGGGCCTCGAACAGCTCGTCGAGCGTGCCGAAGCCGCCAGGGAGCGCGACGAAGGCGTCGCTCTCGGCCGTCATCCGCGCCTTCCGGGCGTGCAGCCCGTCCACCAGGACGAGCTCGGTGAGCCCGGCGTGAGCGACCTCGACGCTGGACAGCGAGCGCGGCAGCACGCCGAGGACCGGGGCTCCGGAGGCGAGCGCGGCATCGGCGAGCGTGCCCATGAGGCCGACCCGCGCCCCGCCGTACACCAGGGCCAGCCCGCGCTCCCCGATGCGCCGGCCGAGCGCTGCCGCGGCCTCGGCGTACGCCGGGATCCGCCCGCTCCGCGCGCCGCAGAAGACGCAGACGTGGAAGCGGCGGGTCATGCCGACAGATCTCCGACGTGGAACCGGACCGCGAGCACGACCAGGCCCACGCCCAGCGCGAGGAGCAGCGGGACGAACCGGTCGAAGAGCGTGAACCGCGTCGGCGGCACGAAGTTGTCCGACTTCCGGATCAGCACGCCCGACAGCAGGCCGGCCAGCGCGCCTCCCAGGTGCCCGGCCCAGCTGATGCCAGGGGCGAGGCTGAGGAGGACGTTGAAGATCGCCCACTGCAGCAGCACCCGCCGCCACCGCGGCTCGACGATCGGGATGCCGAGGCCGAGCCAGGCGCTCAGGATGACCGACGCCCCGGCGGTCCAGGTGTCCCAGTTGAAGTGCAGGGCGAACGCCGCCCCGACCAGCGAGGCGAAGAGCGAGATCAGCGCGAGGCGGACCGAGCCCACCCGCCGCTCGATGAACGGTCCGAACCCGAGGATCGACATCCCGTTCACCGCGATGTGCAGGTAGCCGTGGTGCTCCACCTGGGCGGTGAGCACACGCCACCACTGGCCGGCGGCGACGCCCGGTCCCCAGATCGAGTACGCGCGCTCTGCTCCCGGGGTCACCAGCTGGGGCAGGAAGGCGAAGACGCAGACCACGAACAGCGCCCAGGTGAAGACCGGACGGGGCCCGGACCGCACGGGGGTCTCGGACCGGAGGTGCTCCGATTCGGGGCCGAAGGGGACCCCACTCTCACGCGCCGCCAAGGCTAGAGCTCGCGCTGGACGACGGTGTCCTTGTTCCAGTTGTGGTCGTCGCGGTTCGGGTAGTCGAGCGTGTAGTGCAGGCCGCGGCTCTCCTTGCGCCGGCTGGCGCATTCGACGATCAGACTGGCGACCTCGGCGATGTTCCGCAGCTCGATGACGTCGCGGGTGACCTTGAACCGCCAGTAGTAGTCCCGGATCTCTTCCCGGAGCAGGTCCAGGCGGCGCCGGGCGCGCATCAGGCGCTTGTCGGTCCGGACGATGCCCACGTAGTTCCACATCAACCGGCGGACCTCCTCCCAGTTGTGGGTGACGAGCACCGCCTCGTTGGGGTCCACCGCTGCGCCCGGGTCCCAGGGCGGGACGTCGTCCGCCGGCGCCTTGACCCCGAGCTCCTCGGTGGCGGCGAGGGCGGCGCGGTGTCCGAACACCAGTCCCTCGAGGAGGGAGTTGGAGGCAAGCCGGTTCGCCCCGTGGAGCCCGGTATGCGCCACCTCGCCCACCGCGAAGAGGCCCGGTACGCTGGTGCGCCCGCCGAGGTCGGTCGAGACGCCGCCGCACTGGTAGTGGGCCGCCGGCACCACCGGGATGGGCTGCACCGCCATGTCGATGCCGAATGCCTTGCAGGTCTCGTAGATGTTGGGGAAGCGCTCGATGAGGAAGGCCCGCCCCAGGTGGGTCATGTCCAGGAAGACGTAGTCGTCGCCGGTGCGCTTGAGCTCCGAGTCGATGGCCCGGGCGACGATGTCGCGGGGGGCGAGCTCGCCGCGCGGATCGTAGCGCTGCATGAACCGCGAGCCGTCACGGAGCCGGAGCTTGCCTCCCTCGCCGCGCAGCGCCTCGGAGATGAGGAAGTTCTTCGCCTCGGGGCTGAAGAGGCAGGTGGGGTGGAACTGGTAGAACTCCATGTTGGCGATGCGCGCGCCCGCTCGGTACGCCATCGCCACGCCGTCCCCGGTCGCGACGTCGGGGTTGGTCGTGTAGAGGTAGACCTTCCCCGCGCCGCCAGTGGCCAGCACCGTCACCTTGCCGAGAAAGGTCTCGATCTCCCCGCCCGGGAGCAGCACGTAGGCGCCGAGGCAGCGCGGCTGCCCGTGGGGGCTCCGGCGATCCAGGATCAGGTCGATCGCCGCGGAGTCGGGGAAGAACTGGATGCTGGGGTGGCCGTCGCAGGCGGCGAGCAGCGCACGCTCGATCTCCCGGCCGGTGATGTCCCCGGCGTGAACGATGCGGCGCCGGGTGTGGCCGCCCTCCCGGCCGAGGTCGAACTCGCCGTTGGGGCGGGTATCGAAATGTGCGCCCAGGGCCGCCAGCTGCCGGACCCGCTCCGGGCCCTCACGCACCGTGACCGACACGGCCTCGGGGTTGTTCAGACCCGCCCCGGCGTCCACCGTATCGGCCACGTGCTGCTCGAAGCTGTCGTCGCCCTCGGCGAGGACCGCGGCCACCCCTCCCTGCGCATACATGGTGTTGCTCTCGGAGCGGCTGCGCTTGGTGAGCAGCGCCACCGAGCCATGCCCCGCGGCCTCCAGCGCGAACGACAGGCCCGCGACGCCACCGCCGAGCACCAGGAAGTCGAACCGCTGGGGCATGGTCCCGTCCTGTAACGCTCCCAACCCGGCGGAAACAAGGGCCATTTCTTGAGGTTCCGGCGGCGGGTTCAGTAGAGTCGGTGGACGGCTCCTCCGGCGATGCGTTTCGTTCCCGTGCTCCTCCTCGCGCTGTTCGCGGCTGCCCCCGCGCGCGCGAGCGCCATCTACACCTACCGCGAGAAGGACGGCACGATCGTCTACACGAACGTTCCGCCGTCGGGCGTGAAGGCGCGGCGACTCGGCGGCTCGTCGTTCCGCCAGGCTCCGCGTCCGAGCGAGCCGCCGGCGCGCTCGGTCATCGCGCCCTCGCTCTACCTCGCGTGGATGGACGAGGCGTCGCGCAAGTACAACATCCCGCTCGCGCTCGTGCGCGCGGTGGCCCACGCCGAGAGCAACTTCGATCCGCACGCCCTCAGCCGGAAGGGCGCCTCGGGGCTGATGCAGCTCATGCCCGGCACGGCGTCGGACATGTACGTGCGGGACATCTTCGACGCGCGGCAGAACATCTTCGGGGGCGTGCGCTACCTGCGCGTCCTCGCCAACGAGTTCGACGGCCAGATGGAGACCATCGTGGCGGCGTACAACGCCGGACCGGACGCGGTCCGGAAGTACGGGAACCAGGTTCCCCCGTTCGAGGAGACCCGGGCGTACGTGCAGAAGGTCCTGGCGCTCTACTTCCAGTACAAGCAGGAGGGGGCCATGACCACGCAGGTGGAGCCGGCATCGTGGCGGTGAACCCCGCGGAAGCCACCGACGCCGCCTTCCTCGAGGCCCTGTACCGCGGGGGCGAGCTGCTCCAGCAGGGACAGGTGCCCGAGGCCCGCGATCACCTCGAGCGCGCGTACCAGATGCGCCCGGGCGACGAGAAGGCGAAGAACCTGCTCGGCCTCGCGTACTTCAAGCTCGGCGACTTCGTCCGCGCCGCGGAGGTCTACGAGGCGCTGGTGCGCGAGAACGGCGCCGACCCGACGCTCCGGGTCAACCTGGGTCTGGTCTATCTGAAGTCGAACCAGCTGACGCGCGCGGTGCGCGAGTTCGAGACCGCGGTCGAGCTGCAGCCCGGGCACCTCAAGGCCCACAACTATCTCGGGCTCGCCCTGGCGCAGGCGGGACAGTACGGCCGGGCGCGCGAGCACTTCGTGAAGGCCGGCTCGGAGGCCATGGCGGAGAAGATGGCAAAGGCGCTCGCCGCCGAGGCCCGTCCGGTCCCCGTGCCGCCGCGTCCCGCTCCGGCGGAGACGAAGATCCCCGGGCTCACCCAGGAGCTCCCGGTGGTATCGGTCTCGGAGCTCAGCGGCGCGCCCGCGGCGCCGCCCATCCCGCTCACCGAGGCGGTGACTCCGCCCGGACCGGTGCCCGCCGCGCCGCTGCCGCAGTTCGGGAACGGCACGCCCGCTGCCGCGCAGGCGGAGAGCGAGCCTCCTCGCCGCCGCGAGCCTCCTGCGGCTGCCCCGGTGCAGCAGTTCCCACCGCCCGCTGCTGCCGTGCCGCCGGCGCCCGATCCGGCCGCCGAGCCCGCGCCGTCGCCGAGGACGCTCCGCGAGGCCGCGAGAACGCCGGCCGCTTCATCGCAGCCGAACGTCCGTCCGACCGAGCTGACGACGGTGGCGGGCAAGCTGCCCGGGGACGGGAGCCGGACCTTCACCGTGACGCCCGAGGCGGTCCGGGTCGAGGTCCGCGGCGAGGTGCTGGTGCGCACCGCCGGGCTCCTCGGCTGGACGGGCGTCATCGAGGCGCGGGCCGAGTTCAAGCGCTTCCGCGGCCGGGTGACCGACAAGCCCTTCGGCTGGGGCCCGGCGCGCATGCATCGGCTGGTGGGCAGCGGCACCGCCTGGCTCGGAGTGATGGGGAGGACCTTCCTCGCGGTGGACCTCGGAGACGAGAGCGTCTACCTGCGCGAGGACTGGGTGTTCGGCTTCGAGGAGCCGGTGATGTTCGAGAACGGGCGGGTGCCGAGCGAGGTGGCCCCGGACCTCGACCTGGTTCACCTGAGCGGGATGGGGCAGGTGCTGCTCGCGTTGCCCGGCCCGCTCCGCTCCACCGAGGTGCGGCACGACGCCCCGGTCACCGTCCCCTTGCAGCACTGGGTCGGCTGGCAAGGCCAGCTGAGCCCGCGGGTGGTCGCGCTCGGGTGGGAGGGGCCGGAGGGCACGCCCGCGCCAGCGGTGGAGCTGTCCGGCGAGGGCCTGGCGCTGCTCTGCGTCCCGACCGGGATGAGCTGACGCCCGTCCGCGGCCCGTCGAGCCTCCGCAACGACGTTCGGAACGCTCGTCAGCCGAGGCGTCCCTGGTGGCCCAGGGAGAGCAGGTCCATTCCCCAGGCGACGGCGGTGTGGATGGCCGCGCCCCACCACATCGAGCCGGTGCGGAGGCTGAGCGTGCCCAGCACCCAGCCGGCGACGATCGCTCCGAGGCACTCGGCGAGGGGCTTCTCGAAGTGAATCATCGTGTACGGGACGAGTGAGGCCCAGACCGCGGTGTAGCCCATCCGCCGCTTCAGCCCGTGGAGGAGGAAGCCGCGGAAGAAGAACTCGATGCCCACGAACTGCGTCGCGTAGAGCAGCTCCCAGAGCCAGAAGTTCGGCCAGAGCCGCTCGCCCGCCTCGACCCGGTAGAAGGGGTAGGTCGCCTGGAAGGGCTGGGCATAGGAGGCGATGATCACCGCTGGGGCGATGATCAGCAGCAGCGCGAGGTAGATCCACCCGTGGGGAAGGATGCCCCGGACGCGGACGCCGAAGTCGCTCAGCGGGCGCCGAAGCACGACGAGCACCACCGCCGCGGGAATCACCAGGAACGCGAGCGCGCGGAAGACCGCCCAGAACACCCGCCCGTGGAACCGCGCCTCGGGGCCCTGGAAGAGCCAGCCGTAGAGCGGGTCGTAGAGCTGCTCGAGGCGCAGCGCGGCCAGGAGATGCCGCCAGCTGTCGAGCACTCCGGGCCGGCCGAAGAAGTGGATCAGCACGAGGCAGAGGATCGCGGTGAGCAGCACGGTCGCCGCCTCGCGATCGA
>DASXGF010000586.1:0-3996 GCA_036489275.1 Myxococcaceae bacterium
GGAACCGGACGCGCCTCCCCCGCATTCGGCCGCCGAGCGTACCCCGGAGGCGCCCGGGGCCGTCGCTCTCGACCTCACGCCCAGGCCCACATCCGGCGCGTGCCTCGCCTCCGGCGGCGGAATGGAGCTCGCGTGGACAGCCCGCGCTCGGCGATGCGAACGGCCGACAGGTCAGCCAGATCCACGCCGAGACACGCCGCGGCTGCGCCACCGCCGCCGCGCCCCGAGCCCCACCAGACCCACCACGGCCCCCGTCAGCGCGAACGGCACCAGCGCTGGAACGTCGCGCGCCCGCGGATGGACCTGCGCGTCCCCGAGCAGCACCACGCCCGCCCAGGCCGCCGGGGGTTCGCCGCGCACGATGGCCTCCCGCTTCGCCGCCGCCACCGCATCGCCGATGCTCACCCCGCGGCCGAGCGCCCGGTACACCCCCGAGAAGAGGACGCTGGCCTCGTCGTCCTTCGCCCGGTCGAGCGTCCCGATGACCGCCGCGGCGCCCGCCCCGAAGAAGGCCCGCGCCAGGCTCATCACGCCCTCGCCCCGGAACACCGGCCCCATCGAGGTCTCGCAGCCGGCCAGGACGACCGTCTTTCCACCGAGCGGCAGCCTTCCGATCTCCTGCGGCTCGAGCCGCCCGTCCTCCGCCGCGCTCCCGGCCGCGAGCACCACCGCCGCGTGCTCCGGGTCGCGCTCGTCCACCACCGCATGGGTCGCGAGGTGAAGGAGCGACACTCCCTCCAGGGACACCGACTTGAGGAACGATTCGGACGCCGGCGGCCCGGCCCGCAGCTCGCTCCCGTCGGGAAACGCCGACAGCGCCGCCTCCGCTTCCCTGCGCGCGTGCACCAGCGCCCCGAAGACCGCCGACGAGTCGCGCCGGACGGCCTGGGACGGCGACGCCTCCGATGGGTCGGCCAGCACCAGCAGCTTTCCCGGCCCGAGGCGCGGCGCCGCCCGCAGCCGGAGCCAGTGCGACGCCGAGGGCGCGAGCGAGACCGCGAACCGCTCCGCGACATACGGCGCGTCCGGTCCGGCGGACAGCGCGTCGAAGGGAAGCCGGTGCAGCGGACCGTCCGGGACGAGGATCAGCCGGTCCACCTCCCCGGGCAGCGCCGCGAGCGCCGGCCCGAGGAGCTCGGCGTGGAGCCGCGCTCCGGCGAGGCGGTCCGAGCCATCGCGCCGCTCCAGCAGCCCGGTCCAGGCGCGGATCTGCGCATCGAGCACGTCGCTGCCGGGAACGGGAAACGCCTCCACACGCGCGCGGGTCACCACGGTGACCCACGAGCTTCCATCGCGGTACGGCGCGTCCATCGTCGGCTCGGGCCGCCAGATCTGGAAGGAGAGGAGCGCCTCGTTCGCCGCCAGCGCCCCCTGGATCTGCCCCAGGGTCGGCGGCTGCACAGGGACCGACTCGCCTGTTCGCCCCTCGGCGAGGAGCGCCTCCATCAGCCCCCGGGCCCGGAGCCGCTCCATCACCCTGAACGCCACGTCGAGCGTCGGGACGTCATCCGCCGCACGGTGCTGGGTCAGCGCCCCGGCCAGCGACTGGTAGGCGAAGGAGAGGGACTGCGCATACCGGAGGCGGAGCGGCATCGCCCGCTGCCGCTCTCGCAGCCGCTCGGCATGGTCCAGCGCGGCGAGGCCGTCCGCCCGGGCCAGCGAGACCTGCCCCATCCGGAAGCGGATGCGCGAGCGAAGGACCAGCGCGCGCGCCTGCTCGTAGTCGTACTCCCCCGGGAAGGCCTCGTTCACCGCCTCCTCGGCCACCGCCAGGGCCTCCTCCAGCCGCGGAGGATCCGCGGTGGCGAGCAGCTCGGCGAGCGACAGGCGCGGGTAGAGTGGCGTGCGGTACGAGCTGCGCGAGAGGTGTTCTCGAAGACTCGAGCGGAGCAGAGCAAAGGCCTCCTCCGTCGGTCCGAGCACCATCGCCAGCTGAACCCGCGAGGCGAGGTACCCGAGCTCCACGTACCCCAGCGCGACACCCGCCCGCTCCTGATCGGCGATGGCCTCGCGGAGGAGCCGCTCGGCGCTGGCCCTGCTCTCGAGCCGCTGGGACGCCAGATGGGCCGCGGCCGCCGCGAGCCCGCCCTTGGCCTCGGGGCGCCGCGGATCGTCGGAGTCCAGCGTCTGCACCAGCTCGGAGTAGAGCTCGCGCTGGCGCCGGTAGTCGCCGAGCATCGCCGCGAGGTGCGCCCGGGCCGTGAGGGCCTCGGACTTGATCCACAACGAACGCGGTGCGCCGAGCGCGAGCAGCCGTTGCTCCGCTCCCTCGGCAGCGTCCATGTCGTCGCGGACGAAGGCGACCTTCATCGTCCAGACCTCCGCGACCTGCTGGAGATCCACCCGGCCCGAGCCGAGCGCCAGGTCACGCGTTCGCCTGAGCAGCGCCAGCGCCTCCTCGTCGCACTGGAACCTCCCGCACCGGGCCGAGAGCAGCGAGCTGGTCGCGTAGACCTCTCCCGCGAGTTCGTGCTCGCGCGCAAACCCGGCGATCGCGATCCGCCACTCGCGATCGTCCACCGCTCGACCGGCCAGCGCCCGCATGACGCCCGCATACAGATGAGGCCGTGGGTTCTCCGGGTCGCTCCGCATCCGCGCGTCCAGGAAGCGGAGCACCTCCTCCAGGCCCTCCCCCTGGTGCGCCATGAGACAGATGTACCCCTTCAGCGTGCGGGGCTCGGCCTGCACCTGCGCCTTGCACTCGACCAGCGGCCGCGTCCCGCCGAGCGCCTGCCACGGAATGGCCAGACACAGAAGAAACGCTCCCCACCGTCCAGAAACCCGGACGATCGCTGGCAAAAATCCGTCGCCCACGGTGCCTCGAGAGGTTAACCGAACCGGAACCCTGTGGTTACCTCGGAAGCGAGGGCATGACACCCACGCGGGGGGGCGATGACGGCTCCCAGGATGGAGACGGGAGCAGCATCGAGCGGATCCGCCAGGTGCTGATCCGTGCAGTGGAGCGGCACTGCCCGCCCGCCCTCGCCGCCCACCGGGAAGATCTGGTCCAGATGGCCCTGGTCCGCCTCCTGGAACGACGCCCAGGTGAGGGATCCAACCCCCGCCGAGCGTCTTACCTTTGGAGAGTCGCGTACACGGTGGTGATCGACGAGATCCGACGCTTCCGCCGGCAGCAGCGCCAGGCCGAGCAGCTCCCGCGGGACGAGGGTAGGGAGCCTGGGCCCGAGGCGCGCTCGGAGATCCTCGATTGTCTCGCCGGCCTCCAGGACCGGCGCCGCACCGCGGTCGTGCTGCATCTGCAAGGGTTTCGCACGGCCGAGCTGGCCCGCGCCCTCGGCTGGACCGAGAAGCAGGCCGAGAATCTGGTGTACCGTGGGCTGGCAGATCTGCGCGCCTGCCTCCAGGGGGGAGAGAGATGACCGAACCGTCGGACGATCTCGAGCAACGGTTCCGCGCGGCGCTGCCCGACACTGACGACCCGGGCTGCCCCGCGCCCGACACCTACTGGGCCGCCGCGGCAGGAGAGCTCCCCTTCGAGCAGGTCCGTGCGCTCGTCGACCACGGCGCCCGCTGCGCCCGGTGCGCCGAAGCCTGGCGCATCCTCGCCGACGTCCGCCGCGAGGCAGCAGAGGCCGTCACCGAGCCGGCCCGGCCGCCCGTGCTTCCCCCTGCCGCGCCTCGCCGCAGCCGGACGCTCGTCCCCCTCGCCGTGTCCGCCCTGGCCGCGATGGGCCTCTGGGTCGTGCTCCGCCCTCCTCTGCCCCGCCCGGCTCCGGTGGAAAGAGGCAACGGCGCCGCCATCAGCGTCCGCGCGGAATCTCCCGCCGTTCAGCCGGCAGCCGAGGCCGTCCTCCGCTGGTCCGAGGTCCCCGGCGCGACCAGCTACAACGTGACCGTGCTCACCCCGGAGCTGGTCGTCGTGCACCAGGCGGTGGGCGTCGCCGCACACGAGCTGCGGCTACCCCAGGGCGTCGGCCAGCGGGCTGCCGGCGGCGGCCTGCTCTGGAACGTGGACGCCGTGCTCCCCGATGGTCG